>CAJQNH010000040.1 GCA_905479615.1 uncultured Eudoraea sp. | reverse complement strand
TTCAACATGCCCTATAGCAGCAATAGAAGCCAGAGCTTCTCCACGAAATCCTTTTGTGTTCAAATGAAATAAATCCTCAGCACAATTAATTTTGGAGGTAGCGTGCCTTTCAAAACTCAATCTGGCATCCGTTACACTCATACCCAATCCGTCATCAACAATCCGGATCAGGGTCTTTCCCCCTTCTTTTACTATTAATTTTATGGTAGTAGCTCCTGCATCAATGGCATTCTCCAACAACTCTTTCACCACTGAGGCCGGGCGTTGAACTACTTCACCCGCAGCTATCTGATTGGCCACATGGTCTGGCAAAAGTTGTATAATATCTGCCATTAGTTTGAATAGAAGATTGATAAATCAAAATCGATTATATACAGGAATATAAGGATAAGGATAGCGATTATTACTAGCATTCTTAATTTTAAATTTCGGTCGCCGGTATTCTTGATATCATCCATAGCATTTCTAAACTTTCCCTTTAACCCTTTAGGTGCATCTATGGTAGAGCGATATTTATCGAGCTTGGGTTGCATTTTAAATGGGCTACCCTCACCCTTGTCGTCATAATAACGGGGTGTATAATTGTATTTTCTGTTCTTACGAAGTTTTGAAAATTTTCCCATATACCTATCTTTCAAAGTTACTTAAAATCAAAAAAAATGAAGATATATCCTTCCCAAAAATTGTTAACAGTTTACGGCATGCTCATTATTGAGATCACATTTTACAATATAATCCAATTGTGCCTAAAAGTGAATAAAAAAGAACCAGGCATCAACGGTAGTCGTTTAAAGTAATGCCATTTTAATTGCGGCGATTGCAGCTTCCGTTCCTTTATTTCCATATCTACCGCCACTTCTGTCTTTTGCCTGTTGAAGATTCTCATCGGTTAACACGCAAAAAATCACGGGGGTATCGGTAATTACATTCAGGTCTTTTATACCCTGGGCTGTAGCGCTGCAAACAAAATCAAAATGTTTGGTTTCTCCACGTATTACACTGCCTATTGCAATAACCGCATCCGGATTATTTTGCTGTATCATTTTTTTACATCCAAATGTCAACTCAAAACTACCAGGAACATTCCATCTTAAAATGTTTCCTTGTTTTACACCACAATCCAACAAGGTGGTTTCAGCGCCTTTAAAAAGACCCTCCGTGATCTTAGAATTCCATTCTGAAACAACAATCCCAAACCGAAGATTCTTCGCGTTTGGGATTGTTTTCTTGTCATATACTGACTGATTTTTGGTGGACGTAGCCATTTACTTTTTGCTTTTAGCCATTCCTATAAAGGCATCTATAGTATTGGCTTCTTCCGAATTTGAAAATTCATCTTTAATTCTTTGGAAATACTGTAGTGCCTTATCATTCTCATTCAGCTCTGAAGCAGTTACTCCGGCTTTATAAAGAAATCTTGGAGTAGTATAATCATTTATATTGTGGGCAAATGCCAATTCATAGTACCCTAAAGCATCTGTAGGTTGTCCCAATTGCATAAAAGCATCTCCAATTCCCCCTTTCGCCAGGGCGCCAAGAATGGCATCCTCTGAAGAAAAATTTTCCAAGTGCCTGATGGCATCTTCGTATTGTTTCATGTTCAAATAAGCCATGCCCGCAGAATAATTTGCCAGGTTGGCTGCTTTTGTCCCTTTGTATTCATCGATAATATCCAGAAAACCATATTTCCCTTCGGCTCCATTTAATGCTAAAGTAAACAATGAATCCTTTTCCGTAGTATTGTTTAAAGCCTGATCAAAATATTGTTGAGGATAAAAAAGTTCATTAGCAGCATTTGCCTCTTTAGGTTTCTGAATGAACTGATTATAAGAAAGATAGCCCAACACAGCTATAGCAATCACACCTATCAGGCCAAGGATATAATTTTGATTTTTGGCTACCCATTGTTCTGATCTGGAAGCACTTTCATCCAGGCTGCTAAAAACCTCCGCCGTCGTACTATGCTTAGAATCAAGTTCTCTTTCTTCGGCTTTGTTTTTAGGCTTATAACCCCTTTTCTTATATGTTGCCATCTTTATATTTATTGGTCGCGCAAAAATAAAGTTTTTATCTAAAACCAAAAGCCAAATTATTCGTTATTTTTCGATAATTTGCACCTTCCATGTTTATTGCCAAATTACCTTCCCAATGTTTCTGAAGAATTTATCACTGGTCAACTACAAAAATTTTGAGGCGCAACAATTTGAATTCGATTCCAAAACGAATTGTTTTGTTGGTGATAACGGTAAAGGAAAAACCAATGTGCTTGATGCTATTTACCACCTTGCATTTGGCAAAAGTTACTTTAACCCCCTGGCTAGTCAGAATATAAGACACGGAGAGGAATTTTTTATTATTGAAGGTACTTTTAAACTCAAGGACAGGAACGAAAAGATTGTTTGCAGCCTCAAAAAAGGTATGAAAAAGATCATAAAAAGAAATAATAAAGTATACGATCGCTTATCTGATCATATTGGTCTATTACCTTTAGTAATTATTTCGCCATCCGACAGAGATTTAATTCTTGAGGGAAGTGATATTAGAAGAAAATTTGTGGACAGTGTTATATCACAGTCAGATAAGGAATATCTGCAAACTCTTCTTAAATACAATAAAACACTTCAACAGCGTAATACCCTGCTGAAATATTTTGCGGTCAACCATTCTTTTGACCAAGCAACAATTTCTGTCTATAATGAACAGTTAAACAGCTTTGGAAAAAGTATTTTCGAAAAACGGGCGGCTTTTATCGAAGATTTTATTCCTATTTTTAAAGAACAATATTTAGCAATTACGGGCGGTCAGGAATTGGTTAACGTACATTATGAAAGCAAATTGTTCTCACAAGATCTATTATCGCTCCTTGAAAGCAATATTGATAAAGATAGAGCATTGCAATACACATCCGCAGGGATTCATAAGGATGATCTTCGCTTTGAAATTGAAGGTTATCCAATAAAAAAATTTGGTAGTCAGGGACAGCAAAAATCATTTTTAATCGCTTTAAAATTTGCTCAGTTTCACTTTCTAAAGGCACATGCCGGAACTACCCCGATTATGCTTTTGGATGATATCTTTGACAAATTGGATGAGAATAGGGTAAAACATATTATTACCTTAGTTGATGCTGAAAATTTTGGACAAATATTTATTAGTGACACGCATCCAGAGCGGACGGAAAATGTTGTGAAATCTATTCATCAATCCTATAAAATTTTTAAATTGTAGTATGCGTAAGCTGGTTTCTTTGCTGCTTTTTATATGCTTTCTGGCGTGTTCTGAAAAAATATCCGTTTCAGATTTAAATCATATCAACGGATATTGGGAAATTGAAGAAGTTGAATTTCCCGATGGAGAAAGCAAAGAATATGACGTAAATATGACTATTGATTATTTTGAATATAATAATGTGAAAGGTTTTCGCAAGAAAGTACAACCCACATTTGATGGAACTTATAATACTTCCAATGATGCAGAGTCATTCCAAATAATTGAAAGAGATGGTTTTTTTTGGATGAGTTACCAGAATAACTTAAGTTCATGGGAAGAGCAAATAAATGAGATTACTAAAACCAATATGGTTCTCAAAAATAAAGAAGGCCTGTCTTATCATTACAGAAGATTCGAGCCCATCAATGCTAAAGAGTAATGGCTAAAGAAAAAAATCTACATTCCCTGAGTGAAGCTTTGAATGCATTTATTAAAGAAAATAAATTGCAGAAAGGCATAGACAAAGTCAT
>CAJQNH010000039.1 GCA_905479615.1 uncultured Eudoraea sp. | reverse complement strand
TAAAATCTATAGTTAGTATTCCTGACACTACAAAATTTCAGGAGAAATTACTTTCCTATCAAATTCAAATCGATGGAAGTATGGCCAATGCCTGGACTCCTTATGAATTTTGGATCAATGATAAATTGAGTCATTGTGGGGTAAATTCATTTCAATTACATAAACAAGACGGAACCTGGAAGATCATTTATCTGATAGATACAAGGCGGCGTGAAAACTGCAATTAGATCTGAAATATTGTAATTCTTACTTATTCAAGCCCCTTTAAATTTACATTCTACAAGAATACACCTCATTTATATTTGCGGTATTAATGACATCCTGTCAGTTTTTTTCGGTTGGCATACTGTTTGTCATTTAATAAAACATTGAAATATAGATAAACATTAACTTAATAAAATAAAGATGAGCAAGATTATAGGAATAGATTTAGGAACAACAAACTCATGCGTTTCTGTAATGGAAGGCAATGAGCCTGTTGTGATACCCAATGCAGAAGGTAAGCGCACTACACCCTCTGTTGTTGCTTTTGTAGAAGGTGGTGAAATTAAGGTTGGTGATCCTGCTAAAAGACAAGCAGTTACTAATCCACATAACACAATTTATTCCATTAAACGTTTTATGGGGAATAAATTCTCAGAGTGTCAAAAAGAAGTTGACAGAGTACCTTATAAAGTGGTAAAAGGAGACAATAATACACCAAGAGTAGATATTGATGGACGTTTATACACGCCTCAGGAGATTTCTGCAATGGTGTTACAAAAAATGAAAAAAACTGCTGAAGATTATTTAGGTCAGGCCGTTACTTCTGCTGTAATTACAGTTCCTGCTTATTTTAATGACGCACAAAGACAGGCAACTAAAGAGGCAGGAGAAATTGCTGGCCTAAAGGTAGAAAGAATTATTAATGAGCCTACAGCTGCTTCTTTGGCTTACGGGCTAGATAAGAAGCACAAGGATCAGAAAATTGTAGTATTCGATTTCGGTGGAGGTACGCATGACGTTTCCATTTTGGAATTAGGAGATGGAGTTTTTGAAGTCTTGTCAACAGATGGGGATACTCATTTGGGAGGCGATGATGTTGATCAAAAAGTTATTGACTGGTTAGCAGATGAATTTAACAAGGAAGAGAGTATAGATCTACGAAAAGATCCTATGGCGTTACAGAGATTACGTGAGGCAGCAGAAAAAGCCAAAATTGAATTGTCTACTTCTGCACAAACTGAAATTAATCTTCCCTATGTGACGGCAACAGCTTCCGGACCTAAACACCTTGTGGTTACATTGACTCGTTCTAAATTTGAGCAATTAATCGCTGATTTGGTCAAAAGAACTATTAAACCTTGTGAAACGGCTTTAAAAGCTGCAGGACTTTCAAAAAGCGATATTGATGAAATTATTTTAGTTGGAGGGTCTACCAGGATTCCTGCAGTTCAGGAAGCTGTTGAGAAGTTTTTTGGTAAAAAACCATCAAAAGGAGTCAACCCGGATGAAGTTGTGGCTGTTGGAGCCGCTATCCAGGGAGGAGTTCTTACTGGAGACGTGAAAGATGTCTTGCTATTGGATGTTACTCCATTGTCTCTTGGAATTGAGACCATGGGAGGAGTAATGACCAAATTAATTGAATCAAATACCACTATTCCAACAAAAAAATCACAAGTATTTTCGACTGCTGCGGACAACCAGCCATCGGTTGAGATCCATGTTTTACAGGGAGAAAGACCAATGGCTACAGATAATAAGACTATTGGACGATTCCATTTGGATGGAATTCCACCATCACAAAGAGGGATACCTCAGATCGAAGTTACTTTTGATATAGATGCTAATGGTATTATAAAGGTGTCGGCTACAGATAAGGCTACAAATAAGACTCAGGATATCAGAATTGAAGCTTCTTCCGGACTTACTGATGAGGAAATTAAGAAAATGAAGGCAGAGGCAGAAGCTAACGCAGAATCTGATAAAAAAGCAAAAGAAATTGCTGATAAAATGAATGAGGCAGATAGTATGATATTCCAGACCGAGAAACAATTAACTGAGTTTGGAGATAAATTATCTGAAGACAAGAAAAAGCCTATTGAAGATGCCTTAGCAGAACTGAAAACAGCCTATGAAGGTAAAGATGTTGACGTTATAACATCTGCACTGGATAAAATTAATGAAGCTTGGAAGGTTGCATCTGAAGAGATGTATAAGGCCCAGGCTGAAGCTCAGCAGGACGGAGGATCATCTAATGGCGAAGAAACGGCTTCTGAAGATACAAAAGAAGGTGATAATGTAGAAGATGTAGATTTTGAGGAAGTAAAGTAAAAGGAATTTTAAAGTGGGTTTAAAGAAAGGGCGGTTATTCCGCCCTTTTTTATTTTAGGTATACTATTTGTTTTCATGTTGAAGTATAAAGAAGTAATTTTGTTTCAATGCAAAAAAACTACGCTACTTACATCTTTAGGATAATATCGGTTATAGGATTTTTCTTATTGCCCTTAAAGACTTTTACCCAGGAACCACAAATCTTTACATTAAAAGATTTTGACCTTCGGGGAACGGTAAAGTCTTGCCTGGTTATTGCTGATTATGGCAAAGAAGAGTTTGAATTCAATAGGGAAGGCTTACTCACTAAAAATTTAACGCGCTATAATGAAACCGATTACGATATTACATATTATAAATATATGAACGGACAGTTGATGGAAAAGCGCGATGAAATTTATCGCGAAGGTGAATTTGTTAAACAGACTTCAATTGCACATTTTTATGAAGTTGATACTACGGAAAATAAAAAAGTTTCAGAAAAAATTATTTCTTATACCGGTGACGTTATGGACATCTATGAATATTCTTATAATGAGGATGGTAATCTCATAGAAATTGTCAGGTCTAACAATGAAGGATTAGACGAAACAAATATTGACTATAAAATTTATAAGGGTGAAACCACAATAACCTATTTATTAAGTGGCGTAATTCTTAAATCGATAAGAACTTCTTTTAAAAAGAATAGAAAAGGTATAAAGAACAAGATAGTTTTGACCAAAGATTTTCTTGAGGGAATTCCCAATAAAGCGAAAGAGCAGATTTATGATTTGGAAGACAGATTGACCTCTTTAAAGGAATTTACTTATGATGAAAATAAGAAGTCATTTGTAACCATTAAGACTATTAATTATACGTATGATGCTTCGGGCTTGCTTTCAAAAGAGGTTGCAAAAATTGATAAATCTGTCAATACGAAAAATTATATCTACCAATTTGATGGTGAAGAGAAGGGTAATTGGGTTAAAAAGATCATTACACCAGAAAATCTTTTTACTACGCGAAGTATTACCTATTATAAGGATGAACTAATCAAAACTGAAGAATAACAACATTTCTCTTTAAACAGTTAAATTAAATCCCGTAAATTGCCATAGAGGTCCTTAAAAAAAAGCTACGTTTCCACATCCTACTCCTCCTCGCCATAAGCTTTTACCACAAGAAGGTAATATAAATTATTTCCCCTTGGAGATAATGTAAGCTATTTTTTATTTTATTCAAGTCTAGTGTCTTCAGCTATTAAAAAATTCAACTTTTTGGTATAAAATTCTATTGCGTTATCTTAATCTTTTACTATAAGGCTAATTGATAAAATAGACTGTTTCATTTTTTTACTTTCTTATCCTGCTGAAGAAAATTATCCCATTCATTTATTAGGATACCATAACAGCAGGTATTCCTTTTATAACCATCTAGTAAATAGACATTCTCTCTGAGAATTCCTTCCAGAACGGCCCCCAGCTTTTCCACCGCTTTTCTTGATTGTAAATTTCGTTCATCAATCCTGAAGGAAACTTTTTCAAATCCAAGTTTCTTAAATGCATAATTAATTAAGAGATGTTTCATTTGTGCATTAAGACCGCTACCCTGAAATTTTTCACCTATCCATGTAGAGCCAATTTCCAACACCTTGTTTTTATGATCTATATTCATATATCTGGTACATCCGGCAAAAGCCATGGCTTTTTTATCGTAGATAATAAAAGGAAGCGAGGAACCTTGTTTCTGTTGATCAAGGGCTATTTCAACGTAATTCCTAAGAGCCGCGGGAGATTCTATATCAGATGGGGAATATTGAACAAGTTTATGCTCAGCAGCTATTGATAACAGATTGATATGGTTGTCCAGAGTGAGAGGAGAAAGTCTTGAGTGATCATTTTCCAGAATTATTGGTTTTATCATATAATCAAATTATTAATAAGTTCTTTTTTTACGATATGACCTCCATCAAAAATATGTTCTTTTGCCCTGCCTTTAAATATGGTCCGGCTTTTTTCCCTCTCAATGGATAAGCGCTCCTTTGTAAGATACTCGTCTTGATTACCGATAATTATAGTTATCTGAGTATTAGTTTCTAAATGCGCAAAATCATTCTCATTTAATTCATTTGGTATACCACCGGCATAAAGCACTAATTGATCACATACAATTTTACGCTGAGCCACCCATCTTGCGGCCATCGAGACTCCCTGGGAATATCCAAATATAATAATGTTAAGAGAGGAAAGGATCGTTTCCTCTTCCAGAATGGCATCAAGATAGTTGAGATTATTAACTATTTCCGTTTCAGTATTTTCTTTAGTTAACCAACTGGCACCAACGTGTTTATAGGAGTTATTTAAATAATATTTAGAAGGTGCCTGCGGGGCAATAATGTAATTATCAATAGCATTTAGTTCATCAAAATATTTTAGAAAATACTTGCTCAAATACCCGATTCCATGAAAAACTATCCATACATTTTTTGTTTTATCTGTAAGGTCATTTAATGTTTCATAGGTATTTGTGCTTTTATAACTAACAGATTTTTCCAATGGTTTATTACTCATACTATTTCAATTGTTATTAGTTGCATTTGAATGCTTAATTTTACGCAAAATTATTTCTATGGACGAATACAAGGACAAAATACTAAAGGTTTGCAATGATATTTGTAAAAACACCCTGATGGAAACCTTGGAAATTGAATTTGTTGATGTAGGTGAAAATTACCTTGTAGCTAAGATGCCGGTAAGTTCAAAGGTTCACCAACCTGATGGTGTGCTTCATGGCGGTGCAACAGTTGCTCTGGCCGAAAGTGTAGGAAGTGCTGCTTCTTATGTATTTCTGGATGCTCAAAAAGTATTTGTACGTGGTATTGAAACATCAGCAAATCACGTAAGGAGCATAAGTGAAGGGGAGGTATACGCCAGAGCCACAATTATCCATAAAGGCAGAACTACGCAGTTGTGGGATATTAGAATAACAGACAAGGAAGGTAACCTCATTTCAATATGTAAATTAACCACTATTGCCCTACCAAGAGCCTAGCATGTTTTTAGAACACATTGGTATAATTGAAAATCACTTAAAAAGTGAATTACCCGTTGTTGTTTACAGAAAACCTAATACCAATGAAGTAATCTCAATTTTCCAACATGATACTACTCTGCATCATATAAATGATTTTAGCGAGAAAGGATTTGTTTTCGCCCCTTATAATAAGAAGTCTCCGGCAGTGCTAATTCCCGCAGATAAAATCTATTCGCATGAATATCAAATAAGGGATTTTAAATTTGATACTCCCAACCTCGGAGCAATTTCCGGAGAGGGGAGGAAATACCATATCGAAATTGTAAATAAGGGGATTGAAGATATTGAAAATAATAAATTCAAGAAAGTAGTGCTATCACGAAAGATAGTGGTACCCAATAATTCCTCACCTATTCAAATATTTAGAAAAGTCCTTGATAGTTATCTTGATGCCTTTTGTTATTTGTGGTACCATCCAAAAATAGGTCTTTGGATAGGCGCTACTCCCGAATTACTTTTTCTTAAACAAAATTCGACTTTGGTAACCATGTCCCTTGCAGGTACCAAAAAGAGTACAACCACTAATAAACCTTCATGGGGTAAAAAAGAAAAAGAAGAGCAGGATATGGTTACCCAACACATAGTTCAACAACTCAGTGGTTACATCCCTGATTTGGCAATTGGAAAGGTGAATTCTGTTAGGGCAGGTAGTTTATGGCATCTAAACACTAAAATTTGGGGAACAATTGGTGATTTGGCATTAAAAAGTATAATTCAGGCATTACATCCCACACCAGCTATTTGTGGCTTTCCTGTAAGTGAAGCAGAAGCATTTATTAAAAGGAACGAGAATTATGATCGGGAATTTTACACCGGATTTTTAGGAGAACTGAATATTGACAATAACAAAACTTCGCATCTCTTTGTTAACCTTCGTTGTATGCAAATAAAAGATGATTTGGCTTTCCTTTATATTGGGGGTGGAATAACAGCCGGCTCTAATGCTCAACAAGAGTGGATAGAAACAGTTCATAAAAGCGAAACCATGCTAAATATGATATTTAATTAAGTCATTTGATAGGATTTACACATTGTTCCGTCGTATTTTTGTGGTGCCCATGAAATATTCTAGTATTCCTTCGGCTCAATCGGTTGTTTTCCATTGTAAATCAAGGGGTATAAAGAACGTTGTAATTTCCCCGGGTTCAAGGAACGCCCCATTGACCATTGGGTTTACGAATGACCCATATTTTTCGTGTTATAGCATTGTAGACGAGCGTAGTGCAGCATTTTTTGCCTTAGGCATGGCGCAACACTTAAAAAAGCCTGTGATAGCTGTTTGTACTTCGGGAAGTGCACTTTTAAATTATTACCCTGCCGTAGCAGAAGCTTTTTACAGCGATATACCGCTTATTATTATATCTGCGGACAGACCTGCTTATAAAGTTGATATTGGTGATGGTCAGACCATAAGACAAGAATCATTATTTGAAAAGCATATTGGTTATTCAGCGAATTTAAAGCAAGATATTACCCATACTACTCATACCGTTAAGAAGTATGAACCCTCCTTGTTTCCAAAAGATTATATCTTAGAACAATTACAGTCTCAAATACAAAGTTATAATGATGCTGAGTTAAATAATGTTTTGAAATCGGCAATTATCCAAAACAACCCTGTACATATAAACATACCTTTTGAGGAGCCTTTATATGATGCCGTGGAAGATTTGAAGCTCGCCCCATTTTGTGATCCTATAATTTTTGAGAAGTGCAGTGAGGAGATCAATTGGGATGATCTTTCCCGAATTTGGAATTCGTGTGAAAAGAAAATGCTTATTATTGGGGTAAATAATCCGGATAGTATTAATGTTGATTATTTAGATATCCTTGCGAATGACGATTCCTTAATAGTTTTTACAGAAGTTACTTCAAACACGTATAATCAAAATTTTTTTCCAAGTATAGATAGTATAATTGCGCCAATTGAAAAATCTAAGGACAAAGAATTGCTTGCTAAGGAATTACAGCCGGAACTGTTAATTACAATGGGAGGGCTTATAGTTTCTAAAAAGATAAAAGCATTTCTCAGAAAATATAAACCAAAACATCATTGGCATGTAAATAGTAAAAAAGCTTATGATACATTCTTTAGTCTTACAAAGCACATAAAGGCAGATGAAAATTGGTTCTTTGAAAACTTATTAAAGAAGAGGTTTGAACTGCAAAGCAATTACTACAGCAAATGGAATAAAGTAAAACAAAAATATCTGAGTAGAAGGAAAACTTATATAAGTGAAATTCCATTTACAGATTTTTTGGCTTTTCAAATTATTTGTTCTGACATTCCTGAAAACTATCAACTACATCTTGCAAATAGCTCAACCGTAAGATACGCACAGTTATTTGATTTGGATCCGTCACTTAGCGTATATTGCAATAGAGGAACAAGCGGCATTGACGGAAGTACCTCTACAGCAATTGGTTCGTCAATTCATTCAGTGAATCCAACCTTACTAATAACAGGAGATCTGAGTTTCTTTTATGACAGCAATGGCCTATGGAATTCTTATAAGCGCAACGATTTAAGAATTATAGTTATCAATAATGGAGGTGGCGGCATTTTCAGAATCCTGCCAGGTATGGAGAATTCTCAGAATTTTGAGACCTACTTTGAGACAGTGCAAGATTTAGAGTTGAAAAAACTTTGCGCTCTATTTAAAATAAATCATCTGGAAGCTGGAGATAAAAAAACCTTAAAAACCGCCTTGTCAACTTTTTATGCATCTTCCAAATCGCCGGTACTTTTAGAGGTAAAAACCCCCCGATTATTAAACGATAAAATTTTGCTTACTTATTTTGATTTCATATCTTAGAATATTATTAAATCCTATAAAAAACACTAATAATATGAGCAGCAGAAGAGACAATCTCATTCAGCAGTACGCTTCTGATATCAAGGATAAATTTGGTCAAATCCCGGATATGGATCTGCTTACTAAAGTAGCTATTGGTCTGGGTCCTGCAATCTATAATTCTGATGCTTCCAAAGTGTCGGGAACAGATAGTTCTGAACTGGAAACGGTAAAGAACAATTTTTTATTAAAAAAATTAGGACTAGCAGACGGTCCTCAACTAATGGAAGGTATTAAAAGTGTAATTAACACATATGGTACCTCTGAGAGAAACAAACATCGTGCGGTAGTTTATTATATATTGGCAAAGCACTTTAAAAAAGAATCCGTTTATAATTAGAACATTAAATTAGCCGTTCTTTTAATGAACGGCTTTTTTTATCCTTTTTGCATAGAACAACTTCATGATAGAATTAGGAAACCATAATACATTAAAAATTCTAAGAGAAACGGCCGTAGGATTATTTCTGGGTGATGATGACGTGGATGATTTATTACTTCCATTAAAATACATTCCTGACGAGTTTAATATTGGAGATGATATAAGTGTATTTTGTTATCTGGATCATGAAGAACGGCCTATTGCGACAACACTTAAACCACTGATTAAAAGAAATACTTTTGGGTGGCTTAGGGTGGCCGAAGTAAACGAATTTGGGGCTTTTTTGGATTGGGGCCTGGAAAAACATTTGCTCGTTCCCTTTAGGGAACAGCAGATAAAAATGATTGAAGGAGAATCGTATGTAGTTTTTTGTTACCTCGATGAAAAGTCTTTCAGACTGGTAGCCTCATCCAGATTGAATAAATTCGCTAATAATGAAGACATATCACTCAGTCCCAATGATGAGGTAGATCTATTGGTCAGCAGGCAATCTGATTTAGGTTGGGATGTCATAATTAATAATAAATACCAGGGACTCGTATTTAAAAGTGAGGTGTTTCAACCCATGCAGGTTGGAGCAGGCTTAAAAGGGTATGTAAAGAAAATTCGGGAGGATAATAAAATTGATATTGTTTTAAAGCCCATTGGTCATTTGGGACTTGAACCTGCAGCTAAGCAGATCTTTGAGCAGTTAGAATCATCAGGCGGATATATTTCACTTCATGATAAATCAGCTCCGGAGGAAATACGGGAAATGTTTCAGATGAGCAGAAAAACCTTTAAAAAAGCCATAGGAGCCCTTTACAGGGATCGAAAAATTGACATAAAAGACGACGGGATATACAGTGTGTGAAGCTGAAATTTTTTCAATAGTTTTAAATAATTACCTAATACATATTTAATTCTTTCCATAAATCTGTTACTTTTGACTTAATTACCTTATTTATTTTGTTGATAATAAGCTTTTTACTTAATTTTAACCGATGACCCCCTAAATTAAATATCAAATGCCTTTTATTGAAGAAAGCGATTTATTAGAATTACATAAAGATATTGACAAAGCACAGATTATAAATGAACGCTTGTTAGATCAGATAAAATTCAAGAATAAAGAATTAAAAAGGAGTAAGACCCAAAGAAATATTCTTGCTGGTGTTACTGCGCTTTTTTTAATCGGTACACTTGCAATTACTTCATTTACTGCCGGACTTAGCAGGTCTAATACCTATGACAATCAAAATTTATTAGTTTCCATTGATAGCTTGGACGCTGTAAAAACCAGAATAGATAATCTTCAACAAAAGAATGAAGAGTTGAGTTTAGTAAAAGAATTCTATCTGGCCAAGATGTTTTTAGAAAAAGAAAAAATATATTCAGTTCAGGTAAAATCCTTTGTTGATAATAATCTTACCCTGGCCTCAGAATCTTTGACAAATACCATGTTCGTGAAAACCAACCCTTTTTATTCTTATTCACTGGGTAATTTTGAAACATTGGAAGAAGCCAGGTCCTTCAGATATCAATTGGTTAAAATGGGCTTCGATGATGCATTTGTGGCCTCATATCAGGATGGAAAGCGAATAAAAATTGAAGACCCTTATTAGTGACCAAGTTTAGAGCTTGGCTAAGTGCGGCCCGCCTAAGAACCCTTCCCTTATCATTGTCAGGCATATTCGTAGGTACAGCTGTGGCAAATATTTACGGTTATTGGGATTTACATATCTTTATTCTTGCTTTAATAACAACAGTTGCTTTTCAAATTACATCGAATTTTGCGAATGATTATGGTGATGGAATAAAAGGAACAGACAATGAAGACAGAATTGGACCCAAGCGGGCTTATCAAAGCGGTCAGCTGTCTAAAATGGAGTTAAAATCAGGTATTCGTATATCTGTTGTTATTGATTTATTCCTGGTCTTCCTGCTTTTATACTTTGCTTTTCAAGAAGAACATTTAAAATATGTGGTTTTATTTGTAATACTTGGAATTGTAAGTATCTGGGCTGCCATTAAATATACAGTTGGGAACAATGCATATGGTTATAAAGGCTTTGGTGACCTTTTTGTTTTTTCATTTTTTGGACTGTTAAGTGTACTGGGCTCTATGTTTTTGTACACAAAATTTTTAACATCTACGGCAGTTCTTCCTGCTGCTTCTATTGGATTTCTTAGTACAGCAGTACTTAATTTAAACAACTTAAGAGATATAGAATCGGATAAAAAAGCTAATAAGAATACGATAATTGTCAAAATAGGGCTTTCTAAAGGGAAAGTTTACCATTACACCCTGATTGTTTTGGCTTTCATTAGTATGTTAACTTTTATATGGAATCATTACTATTCATGGAAAAGTGGAATATGTCTGATCGCATTTGTGCCTCTTTTTATTCATTTAAGGTTAGTAAGCAAAATAGAAAATCCTCTGAATTTTGATCCTGAATTAAAAAAAGTGGCGCTGAGTACTTTTCTGCTGGGATTTTTGTTTTATATAGGGTATAATTATTTTTTGTAAATTTGAGTAGACATAACCCACAAATACCATACTTACTTTGGAACAAGCTATAAAGATTCTTATTGTAGAAGATAATGTGATCATTGCAGACGACATGCAATCGATGTTGGAGGAAATAGGATATGAAATTGTAGATAATGTTATTGTTTACGAACAAGCAGAAGAAGTTTTAAAAAATAATCATGTGGACCTTGTGCTTATTGATATCATTCTGGCATCAGACAAAACGGGAATTGATTTAGGCAAGCATATAAGGAAGAACTATAATATTCCTTTCATTTTTGTCACTTCTAACTCAGATAGGGCTACGGTAGAGAACGCTAAGACCGTAAAACCTAATGGCTACCTTGTAAAACCATTTGAACAGCAGGATCTGTATACTTCTATCGAGATTGCACTTTCAAATTTTGATTACTCTACAAAAGAAGGAGGACAGGAACATCCGGAGGATGAAGAGATGGTAGTATCCAATTCTGTTCTCAAAGATTCGATTTTTGTCAAAAAGCAGCACCTTTATTATCGTATCCAGTTTGGGGATATTCAGTTTATTAAGGCAGACAATGTTTACCTGGAAGTGAATACAATAGACAAGAAATTTCTGGTAAGATCTCCCTTAAAAGATTATTTACAGAAATTACCCAAAAATAAATTCTACAGAGCGCATAAATCTTATATCGTAAACGTAGATCACATAGATGCTATTAACTCTAAGGATATTATGATAAATAATACCCTGATCCCAATTTCGAAAGATTTTAAAGAGTTCATTATTTCTGCCATGAATTCATAGGGCTGAGCTTTTTTAGTAGTTTTATTTTATCAGAATAGAAACGGGTATTTATTATTAATGGCCTTCAAAAGGTCAGTCACAACACATTTCAACTACTTCACAACAATTATTTTTCTCCAAAGAAGAATTGGAATACTTTGGCTATGTAATTAATTAAATAAATTTTTTTCATTTTCATATAGTGTTCTCGTAAAAGAGCCTTGTCTTAGTTGACAGGGCTCTTTTTGATTATACCCATTTTAAATTGAACCGGATTTCTAATCTACCAGGATTTAAGTCTCGATTAAAGGCTAAAAAAAGCAGGTGAAATGCATATAATGACTATAAAAGGCTATTTCACAACATAATTATGCACTTACACAACAAAATCCCGAATGCTAAATTTCTAGGTAATAAATTTGAAGCGCTGATACAGCACCCCAAATCTTATCATTTATATATCACAGTTTAAAAGGCTATGCTTTGTGTATGGTCTTTTTTTAGTTGCCCCACGTATTTTATAGGGATGATTACAAGAAATGCATGCGGAAAATTGAAGGTGTTTTGGTATTAAAAGTATGGATGAAAATATTTTGTTACGGGCCTTATTTTTTACTAAGAGCTCTGGTAGACAACAGTTTCATTCTACTTTACAACAAAAATTTAAACGCTAGGCGAATTAATAGTAAGTTTAAATTGTTGTTAAGGTTTTTAACTTAATAATTTTAATCAGATCAAAATAGAATTAGGCAAATATCCCTAAGCTTGTTATGGCAAAATCGCTGGGTAAAATTTTAGTAATATTTTTTCTTTCTTTAGCTCAAAGTGTCGGAGCACAGGTTTTAGATACTTTGGATGAAAATGCATTGGATGTATTCAAGGATAAGCAAAGTGTTACTGATAGGTTCGATTATTTCTTTAATACATTACATAGGTATAATGAAAACTCCGCTTATGATTGGTTAGATGAGGTTAATGTTTATCTAAACTCCGCAGAGAAGTCGGGAGATTCTACGGCCATAAATAATTATAAGCTCATGCAATCTCAAATTTATTATGATTTGGGCGACTATGACAAAAGTGTGGCTATAGCTAATGACCTGTATTCAGTAAAAGATAGTCTCGACCTGAAGACCAAGAGGTTTATGTTAGATCTAATAGATAATAACTACTCCCAGTTACAGCTATATGGAAAGCAGGTTGAGATCAGACAGGAGAAAAGAGATTTGGGGTTCTCCGAAAATATAACCTTTTATGATATTTATTCGAATCTAGGGTTGCATAGAAAAGCCATGGAAGATTACATCATGGATATGAAAAAGACCATTGATAATAGTGATCTCTACAGTCTTGCAGAATACAATAGTAATGTTGGGCGGTATTTACTTCTGGATAAATCTTCTTCGGTAGCATTAAGTAATTTTAAAAAAGCTAAGGGTTATATAGACGTATATTTAAATGATGTAACCCAGGTTAAGACGGAGAAAGAATTGCAGGATGCCAAATTATTAAAAGGCATTATAGAAGGTAATATTGGAAAGGCCTATTTGCAACTAAAACAATTTGAAGAGGCATTACCCTA
>CAJQNH010000038.1 GCA_905479615.1 uncultured Eudoraea sp. | reverse complement strand
AAATACAAAATATAGGGCCTTTATAGCAGTTTATGTCAACGGGGTGCGCCTCATAGATAACATAGCCCTTAATTAATTAACTTTGTGCCATGCAAATAGAAGTTGTAAAATCTAAAATACATCGGGTTCGAGTTACCGGAGCTGACCTTAATTATATAGGAAGTATTACTATAGATGAAGATCTTATGGATGCTGCTAATATTATTCAAGGTGAAAAAGTGCAGATTGTCAATAATAATAATGGTGAACGATTGGAGACCTATGTTATTCCCGGACCAAGGGGTACGGGTGAACTAACACTAAATGGCGCCGCGGCCAGAAAAGTGGCGGTAGGTGATATTCTGATTTTGATTACATATGCCCGAATGGATATAGAAGAAGCTAAAAAATTCAATCCGGCTTTAGTTTTCCCTGATGAAGAAACTAATTTATTAAAATAGTCTTGACCAAAAAACTGAAAAAGATCTTAAAAATTATACTCCCAATTGCTTTGGGAGTTTTTTTAGTCTGGTATTCATATAGAATTACTTCTGAAGAGGACAGGATACAAATAATCAGGTACATTAAAGAAGCTGATCTGTTTTGGGTAGGAATCTCAGTATTTATAGGAGTTTTGAGCCATATTTCCAGGGCGATCCGATGGAATTATCTTTTGGAACCCTTAGGGTATGCCCCAAAAGTGACTAACAATATTTTCATCATCTTAATGGCATACTTTGCTAATTTAGGCATCCCAAGGTCTGGAGAAGTATTAAGAGCAACGGCACTTGCAACCTACGAGGACGTTCCTTTCCAAAAAGGTTTTGGGACAATTGTTACCGAACGGGTTGTAGATTTGCTGATGTTACTACTCATAGTACTAATAGCCCTTTTTTCACAGACCGATATAATACTTGCCTTCCTAAACGAAAAAGGTGTTGGCTTAACAACTACCCTAATTTTACTTTGTGCGGGCTTCATAGGGCTATTGCTTATCATGGGCTTTTTAAAACGCTCAAGTTCAAGATTTGCCATTAAAGTCAGGGACTTTATGAAAGGTTTATTAGACGGTGTTTTAAGTATATTCAAAATGAAACATAAATGGAATTTTGTCCTGCACACTGTTTTTATTTGGAGTGCTTACGTTCTTATGTTTTGGGTTATAAAATTTACGGTGCCAGAAACTATTGATCTTTCATTTGGGCAATTATTAGTAGCCTTTGTTGGTGGTGCATTTGCAATGTCTACCACAAATGGAGGCATAGGCCTTTACCCTATCGCAGTAAGCAAATCCCTAAATATTTTTGGTATTACGGCTGTTTCCGGGAATGCATTTGGTTGGATTATGTGGATATCACAAACTCTTATGGTTGTGTTTTTTGGTGCAATATCTTTCCTGCTCTTACCGTTATTGAACAGGAATAAATAGCATAAAGCTGTTTTCAAATACCTTGGCATGATACGTAATTTTTTTCTATTCGCTACAATACTGTTCTGTACAGGTTTAGAAGCACAAATAATACAAGAGATTTTTGAATCTTTTAAACTGCAGGAAAGAAGGGATGTAAAATATTATATCCCGGAAGATTATAACCCTGAGAAAAAATATCCTTTAGTAGTTGTTCTGGATGGAGAACACCTTTTTGATCAGGTGGTTGCGAATTCTAAATTCTATAGTTCCTTCCAAGGTACTCCAGAGACCATAATAGTTGGTGTTTTACAGAATGAAAATGATTTGAGATGGGAAGATTGTGCCTTTGAGGAAGACTCGGGACTTCCCGCTGAAAAAGGTAAATTATTTTTTGAATTTCTTGGAATGGAACTCATTCCTTACCTTAAGACCACATATAATACAGCTCCTTTTAGCATGTTTGTTGGTTACGATATTACAGCAAACTTTGGGAATTATTATTTATTCAAAGAAAAATCCCTGTTTAATGCCTTCATTAGTATATCTCCTTATCTGGCACCGGAAATGGAGAACAGAGTACCTGCGAGACTTAGTGAAATAAATCAACAAATTTTTTATCATTTAATTGTTGGCGGAGAACAGAATGATAGCAGAAATGCAATATTGCAAATGGACAAGGCATTGAAAAGCATAGATAAAGCAGGTTTCAATTATCACTTTGATGAATATCCCACGGCTAATGAAGTATCAGTTGCAACCTATGGAATTGGAAAAGCATGGGGTAGCATGTTTGAAATGTTTAAACCAATTAGTCCAAAAGAATACAAAGAAAAAATTCTTACATCAGACGAACCCGTTTATAAATATTTAGAAGATAAATACAATTCTATTGAAGAATTATTTGGGTTTAGGAAAGAAGTTGAATTAAATGATATAATGGCCATATATGCGGCAAGCAGGAAAAAAGATGATTTTGAGTCTTTAAAACCCCTGGCCGAATTGTGTAAAGAAGAATTCCCGACCACAATGCTTGGATTCTACTTTGAAGGAGAATATTATGAAGAACTTGGAGAGGGCAAAAAAGCATTACGAACTTTTGAGAAAGCCTTCGCGATGGAAGAGATCGATTTTCTGACTAAGGAAATGGCTTTGGAAAAAATGGATGCCTTAAAAGCAGACTTTGGCTTTTAAGACAAACCCGCTTAAATCTTTTTTCCTTTAATATGGATTGATATTTAAAGTATCAACATTCTTTTGATTTCTATAGTAACCACAATATCTTTAGCCAAAACCAGCTTAGGTTCATATGGCTAAAACAAAAACAGCTTTTTTTTGTCAGAATTGCGGTACACAATATGCCAAATGGGTGGGACAATGTGGTGCCTGTAAAGAGTGGAATACCATCGTAGAAGAAATAATCCAAAAAGAAAAGGATATTCCCTGGCGAAGTGTCAAGGATACCAAGGCAGTTACATCAAAGCCTGTTCTGGTTGGCCAGATCAATGCTTCGAGGGAATTTAGACTCGACATTTACGATAAAGAATTTAATAGAGTATTAGGTGGAGGTTTGGTTCCCGGGTCACTTGTTCTGCTGGGTGGAGAGCCTGGTATTGGTAAGAGTACTTTACTGCTGCAAATTGCTTTAAGGCTTAACTTGAAGACCTTATACGTTTCGGGCGAAGAAAGTCTGAAGCAAATTAAAATGAGAGCAGAGAGGATTCAACCCAATAATCAGACCTGCTACATACTTACCGAAACCAAGACCCAAAATATTTTTAAACAGATAAATGATATTGCACCCGATATAGTAGTCATTGATTCAATTCAGACTCTTCATTCAGAGTATATAGAATCTTCTGCAGGAAGTATTTCTCAGATTCGTGAATGTGCTGCTGAACTTATAAGATTTGCCAAAGAAACGAATACACCTGTCATTTTAATAGGACATATTACGAAAGATGGAAATATTGCCGGACCAAAGATTTTGGAGCATATGGTAGATACAGTCCTTCAATTTGAGGGTGACCGCAATTATGTTTACAGAATTTTGCGGGCCCTGAAGAATCGATTTGGATCAACGGCAGAGTTGGGCATCTATGAAATGCAAGGAGATGGGCTAAGGGAGGTAAATAATCCCTCAGAAGTGTTACTTTCAAAAAGTGATTCAGGACTTAGTGGCACGGCTATTGCTTCCACCGTAGAAGGGATGCGCCCTTTGATGATAGAAATTCAGGCTTTGGTGAGTTCAGCAGTCTATGGTACTCCACAACGTTCTACCACAGGATATAATGCCAAGCGACTGAATATGTTACTCGCTGTTTTGGAAAAAAGAGCTGGCTTTAAGCTTGGAGCAAAAGATGTGTTTTTAAACATTACCGGGGGAATAACTGTAGACGATCCAGCCATTGATCTGGCGGTAATCGCTGCTATTTTGTCCAGCAATGCAGATATCCCAATAGAGAAAAATGTATGTTTCGCTGCAGAAATAGGCCTGGCTGGCGAAATAAGACCTGTACAAAGAGTAGAACAACGAATTCTAGAAGCCGACAAACTTGGGTTTTCAACAATTTTTGTTTCAAAGAACAATAAAATTGCACTTAAGAACACAAAAATAAATATTGAATTAGTCTCCAAAATTGAAGATGTAGTTAACAAACTCTTTATTTAGAAAAACTTATAAAAATCTTATCTAACCCAAAGTCTTATTCAACCTATAAATTATAATATACACCCTTATTAAATAAAATTAAGGCGCAGAATCGGGTATATTATTATGAATTGTTTCAATACCCTTTATAAGCTCATCAGATAGGTCAACTTCAATACTGGATATATTTTCCTTCAGCTGTTTCATAGATGTTGCACCAATAATATTACTGGTCACAAATGGTCTTGAATTCACAAATGCAAGTGCCATTTTGGTAAGTGAAAGATTATGCTCCTGGGCAAGATTGTAATACTCCTGAGTAGCCCGGTTTGCATTGTCACTAATGTAACGGCTATAAGCTGGAAATAAGGTTATCCTGGCGTTTGCCGGCTTCATACCTCCCATATACTTTCCGCTAAGAACTCCAAATCCCAAAGGAGAATAGGCTAAGAGGCCTATATTTTCTCGTATTGAAATTTCCGAAAGCCCTACTTCAAACTGCCGGTTTAATAAATTATAGGGGTTTTGTATAGTAATCATTCTGGGTAAGTTGGAGTGTACTTTACTTTCCTCTAAAAAACGCATTGTTCCCCATGGGGTTTCATTTGAAAGTCCTACATGTCTTATTTTACCTTGACTAACCAGGTCACTGAGAGTCTCCAATACCTGGTGAATATTATCCTGCCAATGATCTGTCAGATCATGTTTATAACCCCTTTTTCCAAAATAGTTGGTCGAACGCTCCGGCCAATGCAATTGATATAAATCTATATAGTCTGTTTGGAGTCGTTCCAGACTTCCTTCAACCGCTTCAATTAAGCTTTCCCTTCTAAAACCCGTTGATCTTATAAACTTGGTGAAATCGGCTTTCCCCGCTATCTTGGTGCCTAGAATAATTTTGTCTCTATTTCCTGTTTTCTTAAACCAGTTGCCAATTATTTTCTCGGTATCAGCATATCTGTCGGGATGAGCCGGAATAGGGTAAAGCTCAGCAGTGTCAAAAAAATTTATTCCCTTATCAATCGCATAATCCATTTGCTGATGCCCTTCCTCCTCCGAATTCTGACGACCCCAGGTCATTGTACCCAAACAAATCTTACTAACTTCTATATTCGTGTGAGGCAATTTTTTATATATCATAAGCAAACACTATTCTTTTTTGACCAGACAAATTTAGTAATTCCCGTGTTTACATCTCATTAAGGGTGCTTTAATTATTCATGTAATTCTATCAAAATTGGGCAATGATCACTGTGTTTTGCTTCCGAAAGTATAACAGAACGTTTTAGTCTATGTTCCAGAGAACGACTAACCATACCATAATCCAGACGCCAACCTTTATTATTATTACGAGCATTTGCCCTGTAACTCCACCAGGTATAATGATGTGGTTCTTTATTAAAAAACCGAAAGCTGTCTATAAACCCGCTTTCAATAAAATTGCTAATCCATTCCCGTTCAACCGGTAAAAAACCTGATACATTTTTATTTCTCACCGGATCGTGGATGTCAATTGCCCGATGACAAATATTGTAATCCCCGCAAATAATAAGGTTGGGGTGTTTTGCTTTGATCTTATCTATATAAGTTTGCAAATCTGCCATATATTTCAATTTAAGATCCAATCTGGCCAGATTGGTTCCCGAAGGAAGATACATGCTCATAACAGATAGTCCATCAAAATCTGCGCGAAGGTTCCTGCCTTCAAAATCCATATAATCTATTCCGGTGCCATATTCGACGTGATTCGGTTGCTTCTTAGACAAAATGGCTACTCCGCTATATCCCTTTTTTTGAGCACTAAACCAGTGATTATGAAAGTATCCGCTCTTTTCAAAAACACTAATATCTAACTGCTCTTTCATTGCTTTGATTTCCTGAAGACAAATCACATCGGGATCAACCTGTTTAACCCATTCAAGAAAACCTTTGTTCAGGGCCGCCCTTATTCCGTTTACATTATATGAAACTATTTTCAAATCAATTTAATTTAATTCCAAAAATAGTGAATGTTTTACCCAACTTGAAAAGTGCATTTTAATCTATAACTTCGGCCAATCTCATTAGCATATCTTTTATACTTATTTTTGGACTTAATAAAAATTAATGAAGCACTACATTTTATTTTTCATCCTTTTTTCTATTTATTTCTATGGGTATTCACAGGAATTGGAAAAGGATTCTATTACTTACCTGAAGGAGGTTATTATTTATAATCCTGGTAAAACCAATAAAACTCTTGGAATTACCCCATCTACCATTATTCGAGAAAAAGCTTTTCAAAATCACAGTCCAATAGATGTTGCCTCCTCAATTAATCAAATCTCCGGGGTATATCTGCTTTCAGGCGCATTAAACACAAACCGCATAACCATTCGGGGTGTGGGCGCGAGAACTCCATATGGAACAGACAAATTGCGTTTATATTTTGAGGATATTCCGGTTACTAACGGGAATGGTTTTTCAACAATTGAAGCTTTTGATCTGGAAAACCTTAATTCAATGGAGGTGATTAAAGGACCCAAAGGAACTGCCTATGGCACAAATCTGGGAGGTGCTATACTTCTCAATACTAAAAAACAAATTAATAAAGGAACCTTTTTTGCCAATAACTTTACCATAGGTTCTTATGGACTAATTAAAGACAATTTGAGTATTGCGCATTCAACAGATAGCCTGGAATTCAATTTACGCTATAACCATTTAAATACAGATGGCTTTAGAGAGAACAGTAACTTTAACCGCGATGGAATTCTTCTGACAACAGCTGTTAAACTTAACTCCAGGAGTTCAATTTCTGTTTTGGCAAATTATATTGACTACACTGCTCAAATACCAAGTTCTTTAGGGATAACTGCTTTTACGGAAAACCCAAGACAAGCTGCATTTACTTGGAACGAATCAAAGGGATTCGAATCTAATAAATATACACTGCTGGGACTTTCCTATAACTATAAAATAAGTGACAATCTAGAGAATACTACAAGTCTATTTTACTCATATCTTGATCATTATGAAGCCCGCCCATTTAATATTCTGGATGAGTTTACCAACAGTTATGGTTTCAGAACACAATTTATTGGTCATTTTGGATATCAGGATAGGAAAGCGTCTTACCTATTTGGAGGAGAACTCTACAAAGATGAATACGATTGGAAAACTTTTGAGAATTTATATGAGGATAATAATGGAAATGGAAGTCTACAAGGAAGTGAACTTAGCCGCAATAAGGAATACAGAAGGCAATTTAATGCATTTGCCGCTCTGACACTCCCACTTGCTAAAAGATTCAACATGCAACTTGGTATAAACCTAAATAAAACTCATTACGATTACAGAGATTTATTTAACTCAGGCGAAGCTAATAAGAATGCAAAACGAAATTTTGATCTTATAGTAATGCCTAGTCTTGATTTGGTCTATTCCATAGGTGATGGGAGACAGGTTTATGCAAATATTAGCAGGGGGTTTTCTAACCCTGGATTGGAAGAAACCTTAACTCCCGAAGGAATTATTAACCCGGAGATTGTTCAAGAAAAAGGGGTGAATTATGAGCTTGGCACAAAACTTTTTCTCGCAAGGAACAAACTATGGTTGAACCTGGCTACATTCAGGATGAATATTAATGATTTGCTGGTTGCACAGCGCATTGG
>CAJQNH010000037.1 GCA_905479615.1 uncultured Eudoraea sp. | reverse complement strand
CCACCAAAGATATCCATAGGACTTGTTTAGCTCCTGCGAGGTGTTTATCATATCAGAAATATAATCCATATCACCTAAAATTGTATCTTCCTTCCACACACCATGATTTAAATTGAGTAAGCCAAATCTGGCCATACTTCTGGCCGTACTAAAATAAACGTTATTTAATCCATTGGTAGATAACCAAAGGCCATTCATACCAATTCTGTTTCTCAAATGCATATTGAAAAAAGCACTAAAGGAAGTCTTTGCCGCTTCGCTTACAACACTTTCTAATAAGGTATATGGCCCGTTGTGATAGGCCCATCTGGTACCTGCATCTGCTTCATATTCCAGGCAAGCTGCAGTAACACAATCAAATGCAGTATCCTTCAGGCCACTTGTCATGGTTAATTGATTCCAAATAGTTATCAAATTTTCTTTGTCTGCAGGAGCGGAGGTCCAGCCTTCACCCAGGTAATCGGAAGTTTTATCATTCAGGTCCAGCAATTGCATTTCTTGTGCAATACCAACTGTGTATGCAGTAAGGGTTTTACCTGCCGATGCCCAATACCAGAGACTGTCCTTTGTGAAAGTCCCGAAGTATTCTTCTAGAGCAATTTTGCCATCTTTTAAAATTAGAAATGCTTTAGTATCTTTTTCCTCCAGCAAATTCAATAATTCCTGTTTTACATTAATATTCCACCCCAGTTCTTCCGGGCTAACAGTTTCCCAATCATCAGAGTTGGTTCCCGGAAAATATGAGGAAGGGTCTGGGTTTTCATCATGACCATTTTCTTCAATTACTGAATCTGTTAGATTATCCGAATTATTATCACAGGACCAACAGCCCAGGAATACTAAAATTAAAAAGAGTCCTTGAATTTGAGGTTTCATTTGGGTTTAATTTCTAATTAGACCATTACTACCATTAATGGATTAACGCAGAATGAGAAGAATTCGTGTTAAAAAGCGGCTCTTCTACTATTGTATTGTATTTTTGCACGGCTAAAGAAAACCCATGCGAACAAAGTCGGTAAATAAAAATAGAATAAATGTTGTAACCCTTGGATGCTCCAAAAATGTCTACGACTCTGAAGTTCTTATGGGGCAACTCAGAGCTAATGATAAAGAGGTAGTGCATGAAGAGGAAGGGAATATAGTTGTGATAAATACCTGTGGGTTTATAGCAAATGCCAAAGAGGAAAGTGTGAATACCATTTTGGAATATGTAGATAAAAAACAGGCAGGAGAGGTAGATAAGGTGTTTGTTACAGGATGCCTTAGTGAGCGTTATAAACCGGATCTGGAAAAGGAAATTCCTAATGTTGATGAATATTTTGGGACCAGTGACCTGCCTAATTTATTAAAGGCCCTTGGTGCTGATTACAAACACGAATTAATAGGGGAACGTTTAACAACCACTCCAAAAAATTATGCCTACCTAAAGATTGCAGAAGGCTGTGACAGGCCTTGTTCTTTTTGTGCAATACCACTAATGCGAGGTAAACACAAGAGTAAGCCCATAGAGGAATTGGTTTTGGAATCTAAAAAACTGGCATCTAATGGGGTCAAAGAACTAATACTAATTGCGCAGGACTTAACTTACTACGGACTTGATCTGTATAAAAAAAGAAACCTGGCCGAATTGTTAAAAGAACTTGCTAAGGTGGAAGGAATAGAATGGATTCGCCTTCATTATGCCTTTCCAACAGGGTTTCCTATGGATGTGCTTGAGGTTATGAAGAATGAACCAAAAATCTGCAAGTATCTTGACATACCGTTGCAACATATTTCTGATCCTATACTTAAGAGCATGCGCAGAGGAACTACCAAAGCCAAAACTACCGCGCTTTTAAAAGATTTTAGGCAAATGGTTCCGGATATGGCCATCCGAACTACGCTAATTGTTGGTTATCCTGGTGAAACGGAAAAAGATTTTCTGACTTTAAAGAACTGGGTAGAAGAAATGCGATTTGAACGACTTGGTTGCTTTACTTATAGCCATGAAGAGAATACGCATGCTTATAAACTGGAAGACGACGTGCCAGAAGAAGTGAAACAAAGTAGGGCGAATGAGATAATGGAGATTCAATCTGGTATTTCATGGCAGTTAAACCAGGAAAAAATAGGTAAGAAATTTCATTGTATTATTGATCGTAAGGAAGGAAATTATTTTATTGGAAGAACCGAATACGATTCTCCGGATGTGGACAATGAAGTTTTGGTTGATGCAAAGAATTTCTACGTTAAAATTGGAGAATTCGTAGAACTTGAAATTACAGATGCAGCAGATTTTGACCTTTACGGGAGACCCGTTAAACAAGGTGTGTTGGACTAAATTTTTTAATTAATATTGCTCTGTATCTTATTTGTTTTAAAGCAAGACATTAGAAATTAGGTTTTCAACCGTAGGATGGTCATTACCCCCGGCTGGTTCAATAGTGATATTAAAAGATTCGGCCCTGTCTATGTATTTTAAAGGGATCAAATCTGTATCCGTCGGTAACAGACCCATATTTATCATTACGCCATCTACATCGGCCCACATTTGATATGTTTTCTCTTTCTCCAAAGGCGGGAGGCCCTGTGCATTTACCATAACACTTTTTGTGGTATGATTTACGTATGCTACTGCTCTTGATTCCGGAAATATTCTATTGCCTTTAAGTAACAAAGGAATTACATTACGGTTGTTTATGGTCTGAAAGCGCTTATTGGTAACTTCAAATGTTTGTTCCAAATTTGACAAACGATCCTGCAAGGCAATAGTTTGTTCCTGAAGTGTTCTTAAGTTATCTTCTGCGGTCTGCCATCTATTGTATAACCAAAAGGAACTTAATGCGAAAATTGCAGCAAAACTAGCCGCTACAGCAAGTCTGCCAGTATTGAACGTATCATTTTTTTTAGGACCAGAAATGTCCCTTACTTTAGTGTTTTCACCACTGGTCTCTATTGCCTTACGTAAAGCTTTTTTTACACTATCGGGAGGTAAAATTGCATTCTCGAAAGCAATTTTTTCGAATTCTTCCTCAAGTCCTTCAAATATTGTTCTTAAATCAGCATCTTCTTTTAGTACCTTTTGAATTAGGATTTCCTGTTCATCTGAAAGTTCTCCCAAAAGATACTGCTCTAAAAGACCGTCTTCTAATATCTTTTTCTTATCCATTTCCAAAAACTTCTATTAATAATATGAGCAATGAAAGTTCTGAACGTCTTTCCCGTAATTTCATAAGGGCTTGTCTTATGTATGATTTAAAAGAACCCAGGGGAACATTCATTACTTTATGGGCCTCCCGATGTGTTTGGCCTTTAAAATAAACCAGATCAATTGCTTGCTGATGGTGCGGTTCCAAATCAGATAAAATCCCTTTTAAAGCCGTATAATCTGTCTCCTCCAGATCAGCATTCTTATTTTCATATACACTTAAATCCTCTGTTTGGATGAGCGGAGTAGATTTTCTAAGCTCATTTAAAGTCGTGTTTTTAGCGATCCTATAAGCCCATGTATAGAATTTGCCTTTCTCAGCATCATACGAGCCTATATTTTGCCAAATTTTGATAAAACTTTCCTGAAGCAGGTCTTTGGCTAAATCTTCTTCTCTACACATTCTTAGTATTACCCCATAAAGTGCTGCTGAGTACTTGTCATATAGGAGATATAAGGCATTCTTATCTCCATTGACAAGTTGATTGATGAATTCTGTGTCTTTCAGGTCTGCTGCCATAAACTTATGTTAAAGATATGATAAAAAATCACTTTCCTCATCCATGCATATGAACGATGTGTAACTACTAGAGCAAAGTGCAAATAAATACTAATTTTAAATCTTTAAACAAATCATGAAAAAAGTTTTCTTAATTCTTTCAACTGTAGCTTTGGTATTTTTTACCCAAACTACTAACGCTCAAGACAAGTCTATGAATATTGTAGATATTGCTGTATCTGTAGATGATTTTTCAACTTTAGTAACTGCTTTAAAAGCTGCAGACTTAGTTGGTGCTCTTCAGGGTGATGGACCTTTTACGGTTTTTGCACCAGTTAATGCCGGCTTTGCTAAAATAGATTCAAATACTTTGAATTCTTTATTAGCGCCCGAGAATAAGGCGAAATTAGCAGCTATCTTAACATATCATGTAGTGGCTGGAAAAATTGCTGCTGCTGATGTTGCGAGTGCTTTAAAATCTGGAAATGGCAAAGCAGAACTTACAACACTTAATGGTGAAACGCTAACTGCAGTATCCAAAGACGGCGGGATTTTTCTAATGGACAAGAATGGCAACTATAGTAAAATCGCTAAGACAGATGTAATGGCTTCTAATGGCGTAATTCATATCATCGAAGATGTGGTAATGCCATAATACAATCCTAAATTAAAGTTTAAAAGCACCATTTTATGGTGCTTTTTTTCGTTTTAATTCATAATCGTAAAATTCTCTTCCCAGGGCGGCTAAAAAGGGAATTCCTATCTCATCATATTCATATTTATCGTCGTTGAAAATCCCATCATTATTTACCAAAATGGTTGCGGTAAGCATAAATTCTACCTTACTTTTTTCATCTGTTATATAAGCACAATCAGTTAGGGTACCATAAGCAAATCCTACTTTATTATATATTTTTATGTGTTCGGGAATGGGTTCTTTTGAATCTCCATATATAAAAAATTTGCAATAACTATCATAATACTCTTGTTTGTCATAAGCTGCGTCTTTGGGTAATGTATGCATTGCGGTTAACAGAAATTCTCTTTGATCCTCACTAAGATTAAACCTTTCATTTGTCTTGAATAATTCCGGGAATATTATTCTTTTCATTACTCCGTGCTGTGAACTAACCGGATAATAGTTTTTATAGCTGAAATCAAAAGCTTCATTATACAAGGAATCATTTTTATAAAATCCCACCCCTTTTTTTATTCGTTCTAAACTAAGTGGTAAAGGTTCTGTATTTATAATAGATGCAGATGTTCCGGTAGTGCTGTCGTTTATATAAAAAATAAGGGGCTTGGTGGTTACATCATCGGAATGTACACCTAGTCTGTGTGAAATTCTCACAGGGTTTATTCCCTTGTTTTTAAGCCTCAAATTAATATCATCCTGACCCTGGAATTCAAGTAATCTGTTGTTTGCATGATTATCACTAACAGCCAATATTTTCGAGATGTCTTCTGCAAAAGTATTTTCAACTGAATCTCCTTCAACGTAGTAGCGGGTATCTCTATTTAAAGAATCTGTATAATTTAATTTCTCGAGAGCAAGAACGGCAATTGGCAATTTAACGGTACTGGCCGGATAGAAGTATTTCATATCATCTAACTGAAATTCATAATCAGTTAGGATAATACTATCGCCGCTTCGATCTATTTGTGTGTAAAGTATTTGGACCTCATATTTATCAAGACTATCAATAACTTTTCTGATTGGTATATTTTGAGAGCCCAAAACCAATTCCATGGGATTATTTTCTTTGCTCTTTGTCTTACATCCCAATGATAATAATAGAAGGAGAATTGTCAGTATTAAAGCTTTCAATACAAGGAATATTTAGTTAGTTCTGATTTTCTGAATAAACTTCGCCTCTATGTGGTATGAGGGCGTCACGTACGCCTGTCATATTAACTTCTTCGACTACCATGTAAGCAATACTGTGCATAGAACTTAATTCTGCATTGCCGGTAATGTTTGGACTCAGACTTTCAGCCTCGATATAATCTTTCAAATGCTTTTCGTGATGCATGGCAACTTCCTTAGCTGTAGGCCCTCTGAAATCCCAAATTAATTTAATTTTTCTACTCATAATTATTCTTGTTATTTGGCTACAGAGATTCCTTTCTCTGCAAATGCCTTAAAATCACTTAATGATTTTTTGGATTGCTTTTTAATCGCCCCAGGCATAATAAACCCCATTAATTTCATCATAAATCCTGAAAACTGAAATTCTGACTCGGAAATCCACTTTGTAATGCTGTCATCAATAACTTCAAAATAATTCTTTTGAAAATTATGAACCCCATCCGCATCATAAGTAGCCTGAAATTCATAAGGAGAGTTATTCACCATGATTGTTTCAATAAGCGTCATCTCCCGTTTTCCAATTTTATAATATAATTCCATTTGAGCATCTTCTTTTCCGGGCTCTTCAGACAATTGTTTATAACCAATTAGTCCTTCCTGCCAATGTTTCATCTTTTATGGATTATCCAGTTTTTTTGCACCTCGTCACGAGAAAGATTGATGTTAATTTCTGAAGTATATTGCATATTATTAAGGTGCTTAGCAGTACTAATGTAATAAATAAAAATATGGAGGTACTAAAAATCTGTTAATCCATATTGTTATTACTTGCCCAGCAGGATTGAATTCTTATTTTTGTCGAATGCGCTTTTTAAACCTACAGACAAAAAGAATAGGAATATATATAGGAATTGCTGCCTGGGTTTTCTTTTTGTTTTCTTGTAATTCATTTTTGAAGAATGATGCAAACGAAGAACCATTGGCCAGGTTGGGGGATACTTATTTGTATTGGGACGAGGTTGTAGCTGTTCTGGGTGAAAATATCACAAAACAGGATAGCGCATCTATGGTTACCAATTACATAAATAATTGGGCGACAAAACAGATACTCTTGGAAAAAGCCAAGATTAATTTACCCGATGAAAAGATTGCAGAATTTGAACAATTAGTCTCTAATTACCGCACAGATCTATATACCAGGGCCTATAAAGAAGCTTTGGTAAATCAGGTAAAGGATACGGTAATCTCCCGGGAAGAATTAATCAGGTTTTATGAAGAAGAGAAAGAGAATTTTAAACTCAAGGAAAAAATCGTTAAACTCAGATTTATTGAATTACCCTTACAATTTCTTAATACAAAAGAAGTAACAGAGAGTTTAAAGAGATTTAATCAGGAAGATATTAGATATTTAGATTCCATAGGAGTACAATTTAAAAAATTGAATTTTAATGACTCACTTTGGGTTCCTGCCTCGCGGGTAATTGAAGAAATTTCTCCCTTGAATATTGATAATGAAGACAGATACTTAAAAAAATCACAATTTTTTGAATTACAGGACGCAATGGGGGTATATTTGACAAAGATAAACGATGTGCTTGGTGTTAATGAAATTGCACCACTCTCATATATCGAACCTACCATAAGACAGGTACTTCTTAATAGAAGAAAATTGGACTACATAAGAAAACTGGAAACAGAAATAATAGATGAAGCAACAAAGGAAAAAGTATTTGAAGTGTATGACAAACAGGAATAGCATATCGTTGTTGTTATGCTTTTTTATTGTCTTTGTCAGTGCACAGGAACAGGTAAATGATTCTATCCCTGATACTCAAATAGAACCGCCAGAAACTACTGTGGTAGCTGATATTGAAGTTAAAAAAGATACTGTAAACAATTTTAAGAGAATTAAGCTTGATGGGATTTCCGCTGTAGTTGGGGATTACCTGATTCTGGATTCCGATATTGAAAAAACTTTGATAGACTTGCGCAGCCAGGGAGCTGCGATGGACGATATTACGCACTGCGGTTTATTGGGGAAATTAATGGAAGACCGTTTATATGCCCATCAAGCTGTGCAGGATAGTATTTTGGTGTCTGATGATGAGGTAAATGCTACCAGTGACAGTCAAATGCAACAATTGGTACAGCAGGTGGGTTCTATGGAAAAAGTCCTTAATTTTTACAATAAAGAAAGTGTTGAAGATTTCCGTGAAGAATTGTACAATATTAATAAGTTGAGAATGCTTTCGGAGAAAATGCAGCAAAAAATTATTAGTGAAATAGAAGTTACTCCTGAGGAAGTAAGACAATTTTTTAAAAAAATCCCAGAGGATGAAAAACCTGTTTTTGGTGCAGAACTTGAAATTTCTCAAATAGTCAAGATACCTGAAGTTCCTGAAGAGGAAAAACAAAAAACAATAAATAAGTTAAATGAAATAAAGGCAGATTGTGAAGATAATGATGCTAGTTTTAGTGTAAAAGCAATTTTATATTCACAGGATCCCGGTTCCAAATCCAAAGGTGGTTTTTACAGCATGACCAGAGAAACACCTTTTGTAAAAGAATTTAAGGATGTGGCTTTTAGCCTGCGCCAGGGAGAAATTTCCGAACCATTTGAAACTTCTTTTGGATATCATATTATATATATTGAAAAGATAAGAGGCCAGGAACTGGACTTGCGTCATATTCTGTTGCAACCAGAGATACCTCAATCTTCAATTGATAAAGCCAGAGTTGAGTTGGATTCTATAAGAAAGCAGCTGATGGATGGAAAATATACATTCGCCGAAGCGGCATTGAATTTTTCAGACGAAAAAGAAACTAAGTTTGACGGAGGGTTATTAAGAAATCCAATTAATTTTGATTCACATTTTGAACTTACTAAGATGGATCCATCTCTATATAATCAGGTAAGGAATTTAAAAGATAACGAAATATCGCAACCCACACTGGAGCAGGATCCAAATGGAGGTCCTCCCAGGTATAAGATTTTGATGGTTTCTAATAGATATGATGAGCACGAGGCGAATTTTGCCCAGGACTATATTAAAATTCAGGAACTTGCACTTAGAGATAAGCAGTTTACTACTATTAGAAAATGGCTTAATGATCATATCTCAGATACTTATGTAAGTGTTGGTGGAAATAATAGAGAGTGTGAATTCGCCAATAAATGGGTAAAGGAATAGCCGGATGTCTGACGTTACAGCAATCAACAATTTAGTAGCCAAGCATAAGGCTTTAAAAAAAGAAATAGCTAAGATAATTGTGGGCCAGGACCTGGTAATTGACCAAATTCTTTTATCTATCTATACTGGGGGTCATTCCTTGCTAATTGGGGTTCCCGGATTAGCGAAAACTTTAATGGTAAACACAATTGCACGGACTTTGGGGCTCGATTTTAAAAGAATACAGTTTACGCCAGATCTGATGCCCAGTGATATTTTAGGAAGTGAGATATTAGACCAGAATAGGAATTTCAAATTTATTAAAGGTCCTATTTTTGCCAATATAATTCTGGCAGATGAGATTAATAGAACACCACCTAAAACACAAGCAGCTCTTTTAGAGGCTATGCAGGAGAGGGCAGTAACAATAACAGGAGTACAACATAAGCTTTCCCGGCCATATTTTGTTCTTGCAACACAAAACCCAATCGAACAGGAAGGTACTTATCCCCTTCCGGAAGCACAGCTGGATCGATTTATGTTTGCAATAGAGCTAAAATATCCATCTATTGAGGAAGAAACACAAGTAGTAAAAACAACTACCAATGATGAATTTCCTGAGGTGAATGCCTTATTGAATGCCGATGAAATATTAGAAGTTCAGCATTTGGTTAGAAGAATACCCGTTCCGGACAATGTTGTGGATTATGCGGTAAAATTGGTAAGCAGTACCCGACCGGGATTAGAGACTTCTCCGGATTATGTGAAACAATATCTGGATTGGGGTGCCGGACCACGCGCTTCTCAGAACCTTATTTTAGGAGCCAAGGCCCACGCTGCAATTAATGGCAAGTTCTCCCCGGATATTGAAGACGTGCAGGCCGTTGCAATGGGC
>CAJQNH010000036.1 GCA_905479615.1 uncultured Eudoraea sp. | reverse complement strand
AGTGTTAAAATTCAATAGTTCTTCTTCCAGACGAGCAGGTACAATTTGTTCTGTATCATTAACCATGTTTACTTTAACATAGTCTAACCCCTGGATATAGGCCTCGTCCATTTTTTCTCTACTATCAGCAAATCCGGGACTTAATTCATTAAGATATTCAAAATCCCTATACGCATTTCTATAGTCCTCTTTGTATTTTGCATTCTGTAGCAGCTCTGAAGCGCTATTATATAGATAGTCGGATAAATTGTCTTTTGCTGCAAGTATCTCATTGTTGTAATTGGTAAAAGAAAATCTGGCGTTCCTATCTTCCTCATATACCTGAAGGGGTAAAAGTGGTTTTATTTGCTCCTGAATATTTTTCAAGCGGGTATAGCCATTAAATATGGCGTCGTAATTGGCAGGATTACCTTCTTTCTTTAAATATGTAATATTTTCCAATTCCCTTTGCGTATATTTTTTGAATGCTTCTTCAAGAAGCAACACATAGGGTTGGTTGCTTTTTTTAGTTTTATTATCGGCTAAATTTCTTATAGCCTTATTTATGGCAGCGGAATAATTGCCCGTATTTATGGCCTCCTGGGTTTTTTTAACACCCCCGCATGCTATTAAAAGAACCAAAATTGTAGTAAAGAGTATCGCTTTTTTCATGATATTATATTTAAGGGTTTTAACAGCAGTTTTCAATAGCTGTGCCAAAACACATATAATTCATAACGAAAAACGATATTATATCGTATATATTCGGTAAAATGATCTTTTAGTGTACCGAATTTAAAGATTATCCTTTAGTGGAGGAAGCAATTTTGTCTCTACCGCACCAAAACCGATGCGTACACCATCTTTTTCACAAAACCCTTTTAAAGTTACGGTGTCGAAATCTTGAATTGAGGTTCTTTTTTCTCCATTCTGAAGGCTAACAGGTTTTGTTCCCTGCCAGGCCAATTCCAGCATAGAGCCATATGAATCAGGGGTTGTGCCGGAAATTGTGCCGCTTCCCATAAGATCGCCACTAAGTACCTTACAACCATTTGAGGTATGATGCGTTAACTGTTGCGACATTGTCCAGTACATATACTTAAAGTTAGATTTCGTAATCGTTGAAGGATCTCCTCCCTCCGGGGTTATTGAAGCTTCTAAATGAATATCAAAGCTATTTTTTCCTTGTTGTTGAAGATAGGGTAGGGGTTTGGGGTCCTGCTTTGGACTTTCAACCCTAAATGGTTCAAGAGCTTCCAGGGTAACAATCCAGGGAGAAACAGAAGAGGCAAAATTCTTTGCCATAAATGGCCCAAGTGGTACATATTCCCATTTTTGGATGTCCCTGGCACTCCAGTCATTTAATAAGACCAGTCCGAAAATATACTTTTCCGCCTCGTCAATGGGTATGGATTCTCCCAATTTATTCGCATCTGTTGTTATAAAGGCCATTTCCAATTCAAAGTCAACCATTTTAGAAGGTCCAAACTCTGGTTTGCTAGCTCCTTTGGGTAATGTCTGCCCCATAGGTCTTCGAATATTCTTTCCACTGGCAATTATAGTGGAACTTCTCCCGTGGTACCCAATAGGAATATGCAACCAATTTGGTAACAAAGCATTTTCAGGGTCGCGGAACATACTACCTATATTAGTGGCATGCTCTTTACTTGAATAAAAATCTGTATAATCTCCAATTTGCACAGGCAGTTGCATTTCTATCTCATCCATAGTGAATAAAACTGTGTTGCGGTGTTCCTGATTTTTTTCTAGGATAGGGTTAGTAATGTCAAAAATTTCACTAATCCTATTTCGCACTAAACGCCAGGTTTTATGGCCATCTGAAATAAAATCGTTTAAAGTATCCTGAAGGAATATATCATCCGTAAGTGGAATTCCATTAAAATAACCCAGTTGATGAAGTGCTCCAAGATCAATGGCATGATCCCCTATTCTCGTGCCAATAGTAATGACATCATCTCTTGTTAGGAAAACACCAAATGGAATATTCTGTATGGGAAAATCAGAATTAGGGGCCACGGGGAGCCAGGTTTTTTTGGATGGATCATTGGTTTTTAAGGACATGATATAATTGTTAATTTTTGTTTGATAAATTCCTAATCAAATATATTATTTTCTTCTTATTAAAGTCTATCAATTTGTACTTTTACGCCTCATTTAATATAAGGATAATATTATGCAACGCGACCATCAAATATTTGAGTTAATTGCCGAGGAAAAAGAACGGCAATTAAATGGGATAGAACTTATTGCTTCCGAAAATTTCACAAGTCCACAAGTTATGGAAGCTGCCGGATCTGTTCTTACCAACAAATACGCTGAAGGCTATCCCGGTAAGCGGTATTACGGGGGATGTGAGGTAGTTGATAAGATTGAACAACTGGCCATAGACAGGGCAAAAGAATTGTTTGGTGCGGAATATGCAAATGTCCAACCACACTCCGGATCACAAGCGAATGCTGCGGTATACCAGGCATGTTTAAAACCTGGGGATACAATTTTGGGTTTTGATCTTTCTCATGGGGGACATCTTACTCATGGTTCTCCTGTTAATTTTTCCGGAAAGCTTTATCGTCCGGTATTTTACGGTGTAGACGAAGAAACCGGTGTAATAAACTACGATAAAATTGAGGAAATAGCCAAAAAGGAACGTCCGAAGTTGATTATTGCGGGGGCTTCAGCTTATTCCCGGGATATGGATTTTAAAAGATTTCGGGAAATTGCTGATAGTGTAGATGCACTTCTGTTGGCAGATATTGCGCATCCTGCAGGTCTAATTGCTAAGGGAATTTTGAATGATCCCATGCCGCACTGTCATTTTGTAACTACAACAACCCATAAAACCCTTAGGGGACCAAGAGGAGGATTGATTTTAATGGGGCAGGATTTTGAAAATCCCTTTGGAATTAAGCTGAAAAATGGAAATTTAAGAAAAATGTCTGCCTTGATTAATCTAGCCGTTTTTCCAGGAAATCAGGGCGGTCCGTTAGAGCATATAATTGCAGCAAAGGCAATAGCTTTTGGTGAAGCACTTTCTGATGAGTTTTTACATTATATGCTGCAGGTAAAGAAGAATGCAGAAGCCATGGCTGCGGCTTTTGTTGCTAAAGATTATAAGATAATTTCTGGCGGTACAGATAATCATATGATGCTTATAGATCTTCGAAATAAAAATATTACAGGAAAAGACGCTGAAAACATTCTGGTTAAAGCAGATATTACTGCAAATAAGAATATGGTTCCGTTTGATGATAAATCACCTTTTATAACTTCAGGAATTAGATTTGGAACGGCTGCAATAACTACAAGAGGTCTTAAAGAGCAGGATATGTCGGTAATTGTAGATTTAATTGATGAAGTTATTACCCATCCGGAAGAGGAGGAAGTGATTGTGAAGGTAAAAGAAAAGGTAAACAAATTAATGAATAACCTTCCGTTATTTAATAGTGGACAGTAAAAACCGATTAATGGAAAACCAATAGCTCTAATTATTGGTTTTCCATTTCAATCAGTGATTTAACATAAATAAGTCACCAAAAATGATTGATTTATTCTTCAAGTCATAGATTACGGCATCTTTTTCAGAATCGAAATAGAGACCCCAATATTCGAAATAGTCTTTTTTATTGTTATTTCCGATTCTAATATTCTTTAGTTTGGTATCATTTTCAAAATGGTCTTCCTCAAAAACTGGAATATATATTTCATAGGGAGTTTCAGTAAAATTTTTGGTAAAATACACATAGTGTTCTGCAATAGTCTGAAGAATTTGTCGAAGTTGTTCTTCAATACTATTTTCAAATATATTTTTAATGATAATGGAGGTATCTCTTAAAAAAATAGATAATTCTTCAACATCAATTCCCCTGTTGTTTAATTTATTTAAGGTTTTCAATGCGTTTGAAAAAGGGGAACTTTTAGACCAGCTATGCGGTGTAGAGCATATTCTGCCCCATGTACCTTTTTGTAAATGTGAAAGAACTTCAACCAGATTAAAATTGCAATCCATTTCAATAACCAAATTTTGCCGTGCGCTGTCTGATGAGCAATTTCGAATGGCTACATTCGAAAAATAATCTTTTTCCAAACTCTTTCTAAATTCGTCTAACCCTACTATTTGAGGATTGTCATCTAGCTTAAGCTTAAGATTATATCTAAAATTATCCTGTTTGTTGGGCATCATAACAGAAAAACAATTTGGTTTACATCAAAATTAATTTTAAAAAATAATAGTAGACTATATAAAAACCATAGAATACATAAGGTTTTACTATTATTTTACAATTAATACACGAGCCCGATGAAGAGAACGGGCTGGAATTCGTTTAAAAATTCGGGTAAATTAGATGAAACCTCTGTTTCTCGATTCGGTTATCAAGGCCTGATCATTCTGTTTTTCAACACCAAAAACTGATTTCAGATGCCGCTTTCTATTTTCAATACTTGGAAGTGATAAGGATACATGATTAACCATGTCTTTGGTTTTAGTGCCTATAGACAGGTAATGAAGTATTTTTTTGTCTTTCTCATCCAGAACTATATCATCATTGGCCATCTTTTTTCGAATAGCTGCAAGGGCTTTCTGTGTATAATAGGGGGGATTGGACATTACGGTAAGGACCATGGCCTGTAATGACTTTTGATCAATTTCGGTTTTTACCATATACCCTTCAGGATCAACAGTATTAAGAATACTATTTATTCTGTAATTATCACTAAATGAAGACATAAACACAATTTTTGTCTTGGGAATGACCTTCCGTGCAAAAATTCCTATATCTTCCCCGGTTTTGGGAGGTCCTTCAAATGTCTGAGATAATTGTATATCCAAAAGCAGTATGTCATAATGAAATGAATTAACGGAATTTTGTATTTTTTCAATTGCCCCATCAAAGGTTTTAGCAGTATCAACATATACTTTGAAATCTTCAAATTCTGTATCCTCAAGGATAAATTTATATCCCATTGTGGTCATTTCGTGATCATCTACCGCTAAAATCCTAATCGTATTCATGATGATTTTTTTTCTACTACTTCAAATTTTTCTTTTCCGTTAATCTGACGCAGATATTCAGATTCCTTTAAGGTGTATGGTAATTCCAAAGTTACCAGGGTTCCTTTTCCGGGCTTACTCTCTAAGCGCCAGTCTCCTTTTAATTTATTTACCCTTGAAGTAATATTTTTATGGCCAATGCCTTTCTTGCCTTTTTTCTGATCAAAGCCCCGGCCGTTATCTTTTAGTGTTACAATTAGCACATTATCAGATGAGTCCATATGGAGATCAACCTTAGTTGCGAACGCATGTTTAATACAATTTTGAAGGCTTTCCTGGATTATCCGGTAGAGGTTAATTTTAATATCGCCACTTAAAGAATCCCAGTCAAGGCCTTCATCAAAGTTAAAATGATACTTCAGATTAGCTGTCTCGCAAATACTTTTTAACAAATCTTCTATGGATATTATAAAGTTATGGAATTTTTGATAAGAAGCTTCGTTTAATTCGTGAGAAATTGTTCGTATCTCTTCCTGCACACCTTGTAACTTTGCAATCGCCTCTCCGCGGATGCTAATGGAAGTATCATCTGTTTTTTTGTTCAAGCCCAACAGCATCATTCTAATGCCATTCATCTGACCCAATATCCCATCATGAAGTTCCTCTGAAATTCGTTTCTGCTCAGATTGTTTACCCTCCTCCAATTTTTGCTTCTGGGCGAGCATCAGGTTAAAAATTTCCTGGTTGGCCTCTTGTTGATGTTGTTGAAACCGCAGATTTCGGTTTTTGGCGCGTTGCGAAAGTATAATAAGGACTAAAATAGCTAATAAAAAAAGGACTATAGCAATGCCTATCCATAACTGCCTTTGCCTTTCCAAAAGTTGGTTTTCGGCTATAAACTCATCTGTTTCAAAACGGATCCTGGCAAATTTGTTTCTAATCTTGCGATCTTCTTCCTGGAGACTATCATTTAAAACCAGGTATTCCTTAAGATAGGAGGGTGCATTTTCCGGATCCAGTAAAGGATATAATTTTAAAGTTTGGAGGATTAGCTGGTTGTCATTGCTTTGATTGGCCAATTCAAGAGCCTCCTGAGCATTAGTAATTGCCAATGAAGTATCACTCTTGGCCAAATATAGCTCCGCCAGATGGTAACGACTCATAGCAATTTGATCGAGGGCATTCTCCCGGGTATTAATTTCCAAAGCCTGGTTTAAATTGGCTTCGGAAATTTTCATTTTGCCTGTTTTGAATTGACTATAAGCCAAATTATCAAGTGCAAGGGCGTAGCTTTCTGGATTCTTAATCAGCAAACTATCTGTGCTTACTACCTTTTCGAAATATAGAATAGCTTTTAAATAATCTCCTTGTTCCTTATAGGAATTTCCAATATTGTTGTTGAGTGTATTTTGTTTTTCATCAATTGATTCTTTTGGTAGTTTGTTGAGGTATTCTGCTGCTTTTGAGAAATACTTCCGTGATAGTTCAAATTCATTTAAACTTTTGGCAAGAGTTCCCCATAAGTTATAACAGAGGAACAATTGTTCATTATTTTCTACAGTTTGGAAGAGCTCAATTGCATTTATGAGGTTAATTTCAGCACCGGTAAAATCCTTTATATCCTTTTGTATTACAGACATACTAAGTAGCAACCGGCCCCTGAGATTGTTGTTTTTTAAGCTGGTATAAATTTTTTCTGCCTGTCCGTATTCGTAAAAGGCACTGTCCTTAATAAAATTTTTGTCATAGAATTCACCCAGATCCCAATGTAATTCTGCGAGGATTACCGAATTTTTAATGTCTTCGGAGAGAAGCAGGGCATTTTTGTTGACTCTTCTGAAACGAATGGAATCTTTTAAATGCAGATAGGCCAGGGAAAGTTTGGAATAATAACTTAGCCTTAAAGAATCATTTAATTCATTAGTAGCATTACTATAGGCCTTTTGTAAAAATTCTTCGCGAGCCTTTAAAGGCAGAGTTGTATCCGTTCCATTTTTGAGCCAAATCAGGGTACTATCTGTTGTGCTAACTGCCCCGATTATGTGGGTAGATTGATTTTCTTTTTTACAGGAAAAAAGAAGTAGAAAGGACAATATTAGAAGTATATTTTTTTTACATACCATGGCATTTAGAAACTAATTGCTTCCAATACAAGATAATTAAAAAGCCCTAAATACACTATTTAGGGCTTTTTAATTAGTTATAAAATTTGTGTGGGATTGAATATTTGTATTTATATAGAGTCTTAGTTACCTCTACCTCCACCATTTGGGGTATCATCTCCACCAGTTCCCTGCTCATATAAGGCTTGATCTTCAGCACTGTTATCTGCTTCACAGGAAAATAATCCCATGCTAAATACTACTATTGCGAAAATGCTTAAAACTTTTTTCATCTTTATCGTTTTTTTAAGGGGTTAGTTATTATTGATTAACATGGTACTAATCTAAGAGGATAACCAAAAGCGTATTGTTTTTTTAAAAAAGTATTAGTGTATGTAGTTATTCTATGAGTATTCGAAAGGTTTTTGAGAGTATTCCTTTAATTGGAGGGTGATATCGTGTTTTTTGATAAAATCTTTTTTAAACCATCTATATTTTCTTTATAAGACTTGGAAAAAGGTAGTTGTGTTTTCCTAATCTTTAAGAAGCATGTAGATTTTCCATAATTAATTCCCGAGACATAATTGGTGTTCAGGATATAACTTTGGTGAACACGTATAAAATTGGAGGGTAACTGATTTTCAAAAGTCTTAAGGGTTTTATAGGCACTTATTTTGCTACCGTCTTTCATTATAAAATCGGTAGCATTATTGTCTGCCCTTAAATAGAGTATTTCATTGGTGTCAAGATATTGGAAATCTTTATAAGATTTAAGACAAAGTGTATGTGAAACATCTTCTTTTGGTAATTGTTTTTTTAAGCGCAACAGGGTCTTACGAATATCAAATTCATTATAAGGCATCAACCAGTAATCAAAAAAATTGTTTTTAATCGCGTTGTAGGCGTATTCTTTACTTCTGGAGATCCCTATTAAAAAGGGAATATTTTTGACATACTGATACAATTCAGTGACCATGTGAAAATATTCAAATGCCTTGTCGTTTAGGTTAATAAAAACAACATCCGGGGTGTATTTGAGAATGGCATTTAAGCCATCTTCACAGTTTCTAGCCTGACTATTGCACACAAAATCCCCATAGTCCTCCAAATAGTGCTGCAACTGCAAATTTGAGGTGGCGTCGGAATCTATTATGGTGTAAGAATACTCCATGCCGGGTTATTTGGGTACAAAGTAGTAAACCTATTTGAGAAGACACCCTATTTTTACCATAGAATAATTAAGGTTTTTCTACATAAAGTGTTGGAAATCAATATTATTGAAAGAAAATTCTTTCAAAATAGATAACTGAAGCTTAATTCTGCTCTACAACAATAAATTCATAGGCCCCAATATCGGGTTCGGAAGTACGATCTGTTCCCTGAATATCCAAAGGCACCAAAATAGCTGTAGCCTGGTCTGCTTTCCCAATTGCTGACGAAGAATTACCTAACCTGAAGTTGTTCTTTGCCGTATTTAAAAAATCAGTATCCTCATTAAGGAAAACATTACTGTAGTACGTATCATTGTCAAAATCATACAAAGGATCTGAATCAAACTGATTATTTGTATCCTTAAATTTAATCAGGCAATTGGTGAAAGAAAAGTCAAACGAATTTGTTTCATTAGAATTTAATGAGAGTTCAAGAAACGTATTACCATCTATAATACAGTTTATAAAACTGGCAGTCAGGTCTTGTCCGCTTGCACTTGTATCGCCATAGAGATCATTATTACTGATTTGCAAGGCGGCTCCTGTTCTGAAACCGTTACTCCAATAATTGGCTATTGTACTATGTGAGAATGAATAATTACCCCCATTCTCGCAAACCAGTGAACCGTTCCCGGCATTACCGAGAACCAGATTTTCTCCATTAATTGAGGAAGATCTAGCCCAAATATTTATCGCGAGACTATTATAAATTTGAGAATTACTAATGGAAAGTTTCGGCGGATTTAAGTCTGAATTACCTTCAACCAGCAATCCCACAGAAGAATTTCTGATAGTTAGATGGTTTATGGTGTTGTTAATACTGCCCGGAGCCAACCAAACGCTTCCCCATTGACCCGGTACCGTTGAGAACTCAGGTTCCAGGCGGTCACCCTCAAAAATTACTTCATTTTCCAAAAGAAGCGTATCCACGCTTAAAGTGCCATTAACACTAAGGGAAGCTCCATCTCCTATTAATATTCCCGAATCTTTATGAAAGTGCACCCTGCTGCCTGCAGCTATACTTAGGGTTTTCTCAGATGCCACCCCTGCATAGCCATAAATAACATATGGTTTTTCATTGCTAAAACTTAGTTGCTCATCGGTAAGAAGAAACCCTTCTATTCTAATTTCATTTCCATCTTTGTCCAGTCCTAAAAGTAAAGTTTCCTTAGTTCCATCAGCATTTTCTGCAGGATAAAGGAATATTGCATCTTTTATCAAGGTTACCAATTGTACTTCTTGCTGTTTGGGTCCTTCATCAAAAAGGATGGCATCCGTATACAAAAATTCATTTTGGTTTAGTGCCGAAAGATCAAAGGTTGTTTCTATAAAAATGAATAAACTGTCTTTGGCCATCAAAGGAACATTTTCAAATTCCTTTCCGGCAACACCATCTACATTTAATCTGTAGCTGCTGTTACTGCCTTGTGCCAGCCTTACATTTGGGATTTGTATATCATTATTTGATCGGTTGTAGACCTTTAGAGAATATGTACTACTGCCAATATTGGTAAAAACGGTATCTAAATAGACTGTATCCTTTGAAAACTCTAAATTTCCCGAACTGATATCGTATTGAAAATCTTTCCTGCAAGAGCACCAGAGGAGTATTAAAAGTAGGATTGGGAAAATAAATAACCTTTGGCGCATATTAATTCAACTAAGGATTCCTTGTCACATCTGCAAAAATAGAACGAATTTCTTCTGAAATTCGTATTGGTTTGAGTGTTTCGGGATTAAGAAGGCACCATGTTGTTTCTGAATGCACCAAAAGAGCATTCGTTGCAGCGTTATACATCTCAACAACCCTTGTAGAAATTGTTCCTTTAGAATTTTCAATAAATGTTTTAAGAAGAATAACGTCACCCAAACCGGCGGCGCTTTTATAGGTTATGTTATGATT
>CAJQNH010000035.1 GCA_905479615.1 uncultured Eudoraea sp. | reverse complement strand
CCTGCTTTTTTTTATTCCCTAACAAAAGCTCAAGCGAGTTTGGCTTTATGCCGGGAATAAAAAAACCTGCGCCATTTGGCGCAGGTTATCTGCTTGATGTGGGCCCTACTGGATTCGAACCAGTGACCCCCTGCTTGTAAGGCAGGTGCTCTGAACCAACTGAGCTAAGAGCCCCTAAGGGGATGCAAATATAGTATAGTTTTTTGTTACCCAAAACAAAAAATAAGAAAAAATCACAGGACCTCAGCAACCGTAAATGTACTGCCCCCTATATAGATGAAATCATCTTTATCTGCCTTGCTTAGTGAGGCTTTATAGGCTTTTAGTATAGAATCGTAAACATGTCCTTCTAAACCAAATTCCGTAGCTTTTTTCTTTAAGATTTGAGCATCTAACCCCCTGGGGATATCGGGTCTGGCAAAATAATAAATAGCATCTTTGGGAAACAAGGGCAATAGTACATCCAGGTTTTTCTCTTTGACAAAACCGAGAACTATATGCAAGGCTTTAAATTTTTGCAACTTAACTTGCTCCAGCACCAAAGTAAGGCCTTCAATATTGTGGGCAGTATCGCAAATAACTTTTGGGTTTTTTCCAAGTATCTGCCACCTACCCAGCAGCCCGGTATTCTCTACCACCTTCATAAGGCCATGTTTAATATGTTCCTGACTTATCTTGAATTCTTTAAGTAATTTAATAGTTGCCAGCACCCCTTTAATATTCCTGTTTTGGTAACTGCCGAAAAGTGAGGTTTCATACCCCCTGAGATCTTCTTTATCAGCATAGACCAGATCAGAATTTCTTTCTTTAGCGATTTCTTTAAAAACAGGGGCGATCTCCTCCTGAAATTCACTAATCACTATGGGAACACCCGTTTTTATAATTCCAGCCTTTTCTCTGCTTATCTTTGCGAGCGTATTGCCCAATATGTCCGTATGGTCTAAACCAATATTAGTTATCAAAGAGACTTCCGGGGTTATAATATTGGTAGAGTCTAAACGTCCGCCCAATCCTACTTCTATAATTGCTATTGAGACCTTCTCCTTAGAAAAATAATCAAATGCCATCCCTACAGTCATTTCAAAAAAAGACAATTCATTTGTTTCAAGAAAAGTCTTATTCTCTCTAATAAATTCTATGACACACTTTTGACAAATAGGTTTTCCATTAATCTTAATCCGCTCCCTGAAATCTTTCATATGTGGTGAGGTATACAACCCAACCCTATACCCCGCTTCCTGTAGAATGGAAGCCAGCATGTGGCTGCTGGAACCCTTGCCATTTGTCCCTGCAACATGAATACTCTTAAAATTTAAATGCGGGTTTTTAAGATGTGAAGCTAAAGAAATACTATTATTTAACTTGGCATTAAAAGCCTTTGGTCCCTTTTGCTGATACATTGGAAGTTGCGCGAACATCCAATCCAGGGTCTCCTTGTAGGTCATGTATATTATTCCCCCAATTTAAAATTTACCACAATAAATCCTGTCTGTTGGCTGGGTGCTTTGGAATCCAGATTCCATTTATACAATAATGCTGTTTCTTTTGCGGGTTTTAATAAGCAGGGGTCATTATTGGTAGTGCCCTTTACCCCCGGTTTAGCATTAATAACCTTACCATTTCTATCTACAATAATTTCAACAACTACTCTGCCTTCTTGATTACAATCCTGTTGAACTTTTCCGCTATCCAGCAAAGAGCGTCCGTTGAGGCCATATCCACCTGTACCACTGCCGGATCCCGGACTACCATAATAGCTTGAGGCATAAGGATCCCCATCTGGTTGTCCTTTATCTCCCGCCATATTATCATCACCTTCACCGCCCTGAACCTCACCGTCAGATTTATTAAGGCCTCCCATAAGTTCATCCAGCTTTTCCTTTTTGGCATCTTTTTCTCTCTGGGCTTTCTCCTCGGCTTCTTTTTGCTGGCGGGCTAATTCCTCTACTTTTTCCTGAGCTTTCCTTGCTGCTACTTCAGCTTCACGCTTTGCGGCCTCCTGTTGTTTGATTCTAATAGATTCTTCATCTTCCCGGGTAAGTACTTTTTCCGTGGCCTTTTCCGTTACATCTTCTTCGGCTATTTCTTCCGGTTGAGCAGCAGGTTTTTCTTCAACAACCTCCTTTTCTACTATCTCTTTCACTGGTTCTGCAGGCTGGGATTTTATTTTCTTTAGCGGTTGTTTCTCCCCCATACCAAATTCCATAGCACCAAAATTCACGGTTATCCCGTTCTCAATGGGCGGGTCCATATAAGTAAGTCCAACATAAAAAAGTAAAAGGAGGAGCACGCTTAACAAAATAGTTGTAAGCGTAAATGATTTTTTCTTGTGTCTCGTGTCTAAAAACGACATTAATTAGGACGCACAGCCAGGATCACTTTATAACTATTCCTGTTGGCAATATCCATGACGTAGACCGCTTCTTTAATGGCTACGCTTTCTTCTGCCCTCAGAATGATAGTGGGCTTTTCCTGGCCCTCAAGTGCTTTTTTTAGTTCAATTTCTATATATTCTTCGTTTATTCTCTCGCTGTTAACAAAATATTCCAGATTCTTATTAATCGTGACTGATACATTTTGAGTATTGGTAGATTTACCCTTCGCCTTGGGCAAAAGGAAATCTAACGCATTAGGTGAATTAGCTGTTAACATAAAGAAAATCAATAGCAGGAATACAATATCCGTCATTGAGGACATGCTGAATTCCGGACTGATCTTATTTCTTCCTTTAATTTTCATAATACTGTCTTAAACAGGTTCGTTGAGTAAATCAAGAAATTCCACAGCATTTGCCTCCATTTTATGAACTACCTTATCTGTTCGATTCACCAGATGGTTATAGCCCATGTAAGCAACAATACCTACAATCAGACCTGCAACCGTCGTGGTCATCGCAGTATATATCCCTGATGCCAAAGCACCCATTTCCGCTTGACCACCGCTACTGGCCATTTGATGGAACGCTAAAATCATACCAATAACAGTTCCCAAAAACCCAATCATGGGTCCTGCCCCTGCGACCGTGGCAAGAACATTTACATTTTTCTCCAATTTGTAAACCTCCAGGGTTCCCGCATTTTCAATAGCTGTATTAATATCATCCAGGGGTTTACCAATTCTGGATATTCCTTTTTCCGTTAATCTCGCAACCGGAGAATCTGTTTGGGCACATAATATTTTTGCCGCTTCCAGTTTCCCGTTCATTACATGATCCCGTATTTGATTCATGAAATCCTTATCTATTTTTGAGGCTGCCTTTATAGCCAGCAAACGCTCAAAATAAATGTATAATGCGACAGCCAGCATCACAAACAAAACTGAAATAATTATAATACTTCCTGCTCCCCCATTAAAGATGAGATCAATCACTGAAAGCGTTTTTTCTTCTGAAACAATTTCCCCAACTTGCGTTTCATCAACAAGATCCTGAAACATAACCATATTTTTCCCTATTAAAAGTTGCCCTTATAACGGTATATTATCAATTAAATTATGCGTTTAATAATAAATTTCGAATAAGTATAAATGTGCCTGCGCCGCCAATAAAACCAATGAATGCCAGCCATGCAATTTTTTTGAAATACCAGAAAAAATCAATTTTCTCCATTCCCATAGCTACAACGCCGGCTGCAGATCCAATAATTAACATACTACCACCTGTTCCTGCTGAATAGGCAATAAAATGCAGACAGAATCATCTAAGGGTATTGAGAACATCCCCATACTGGCAGCCACCAAAGGTACATTGTCTATTATGGCAGAACCAACACCCAATATCAATATTACTAAATCTGATACAGATCCGTTTATCGCTTCAGTGCCAAGGAAAGGCATTGTGGAATCCAATGTACCGGCAAAATGAAATAACATCCCTAAGGACTCCAGAGCAGCCACTGCCAAAAGTATCCCAAGGAAAAATAGTATACTTGGAAGTTCTATTTTTGATAAAGAAGAATGGACAGCACTATGGTGGGAGCTTTCCTGACTCTCTTCAGCATTCACACTGGAGATACTAAATTTAGCGCTTGTATATATTTCTGCAAAGGCAGCTACAACAGCCAGTGAAAGCATCATCCCTACATAAGGAGGTAAATGAGTGATTGTTTTAAAAAATGGAACAAAAACAATGGAACCCAAACCTAGATATAACATAGTTGCTCCAAATGGGGATTTTGGTTTTTCTTTATCTTCCAATTCCGATTCAATATTTCCTTTAAATGCCTTGTACCGTAATGCAACCAGAACAGGAAGGACCATACATACTATTGATGGTATCAGTACAAATTTAATGAGTTGCAGAGCGGAAACCTTATCGCCGATCCATAGCATTGTAGTTGTAACATCTCCAATTGGAGACCATGCCCCTCCGGCATTAGCAGCAATAATAATCATCCCTGCAAACCAAAGCCTAACCTCACGTTCTTTGATAACTTTCTGCAATATAGTTACCAGAACAATGGTAGCCGTAAGGTTGTCTATAATTGCGGAAAGAATAAAGGCCAGAATAGAAAAGAGCCAAAGTAGCTTTGACTTTTTCGTTGTGCGTATATAGCCCTTAATGGTGGCAAATCCATCAAAATAATCTATAATTTCCACAATAGTCATTGCCCCTAAAAGGAAAACAAGGATTTCTGCAGTTTTACCCAGATGGTGTAACAACATTTCATCAATATGCGAAGGCTCCAGTTCCTTTAAGTCCGTATTAACTTCAAATACCGGCAAATGAGCTAATGCAATTATTGCCCATAGGATAGCCATCATGGCTAAAGCGGGAATAAGTTTGTCTATTTTAAGATTATGCTCAAGGGTAATTGCCAAATAGCCGGCTAAGAATACAATAATAATAATGGTCTCCATTCTGGTTGGTTTTAGATTAGTTGTTTAAGGGCAATTTCAAATGCCGTCTTACTCATGTTCTTTTTTGTTACATTTTCCTTAAAGATATTCAAAATTGCTTTTCGAATGGTATCTGAAGTATCATTAAAAATTAATTCATCATCCATGCCCACTCTTCGCTCCATGAAATAGGCAAATAATCTGGCCATTCCACAGTTTGAAACAAAGTCAGGGATAAGACTTACCCTTTCATCCGTATACTCCATAATTGAACCAAAGAATATTTCAGGGTCCGCAAACGGCACGTTTGCACCACATGAAATAACTTCAAGATTTGTATCAATCATTTCAGCAATTTGTTCCTGGGTGATTAATCTTGAAGCCGCACAAGGTGCAAAAATTTCCGCCGGCAAACTCCAGATACGTTCATTCATTTCATCAAAAGGAATCATTTTATCTGCATCTGCTATTAATGTATTTCCCTTTTTATGTAAAAAGAAGGTCTTTATTTCTTCGAATGTAAAACCATCTTCATTAATAACGCCACCTACACGATCAATTATTCCCACAATCTTAGCACCCATTTGGGCCAAATAGAAAGCCGCAGCTGATCCTACATTCCCAAATCCCTGTACAATAGCTCGCTTACCTATCACAGTTCCTCCAAAAATATCATAATAGTGCCTGATGGCTTCTGCCACTCCAAAACCAGTTATCATATCAGCAACGGTGTATTTCTTGGTAAGATCAGGGGAATAGGTATTACTTTCCAAAACCTTAATAACCCCGAGTCTTAGCTGTCCTATCCTATTTATTTTGTCGGCTTCTGTTGGCTTGAAATGACCATTAAACACACCTTCCTGCGGGTGCCAAACGCCAACATCCTCAGTTATTGGTATCACCTCATGAATTTCATCTACATTTAAATCTCCTCCCGTTCCATAGTAACTTTTAAGCAGGGGAGAAACAGCAGCATACCATCTTTCTAAAACTCCTCTTTTTCTTGGGTCATGAGGGTTAAAATTTATTCCCGATTTCGCTCCTCCAATTGGCGGACCAGATACCGTAAACTTTACTTCCATTGTTTTTGCCAGGGAGAGTACTTCATTCATATCCAATCCCTCTCGCATTCTGGTTCCTCCTCCGGCTGCACCTCCTCTCAGAGAATTTATAACCGTCCAACCTTCAGCTTCAGTTTCCGAATCCCTCCAGTTAAAGACTATCTCCGGCGGTTTGTTTTCATATATTTTTAATAGCTTTTTCATTTGTTTATCAACTAATTAAGTGACCTGAATTAAAAATGTGTAGTAAATTGATGTATTAACTGATCTTAATCCAAATGAAGCTAGTGTTGTCTCATAATTATTTGAAATTATAGGTAATAAGTAGACCTTAGACAAATATAAAAATATTGTACTACTTTAAAAGCTTTTCAGATCATACTTGGTCGTAAAAGTTAAGTCAAATGCTAAGGCTTTCACTTTTATAAATAAGCCAATGTAGCCTACCATATTTTCCATCAGTCTTGTATCTTTGCATTGTCCTTATCAAACTCATAGCAATGAATTTTACACTATCCGAAGAACAAGAAATGATTAAGCAGGCGGCCAAAGATTTTGCCCATGCCGAATTATTACCCGGTGTAATTGAACGTGATGAAAAACAGCAATTTCCATCCGAACAAGTGAAAAAAATGGGAGAACTTGGTTTTATGGGAATGATGGTAGATCCCGAATATGGCGGAAGTGGCTTAGATACATTGTCTTATGTTTTAACCATGGAGGAACTTTCAAAAATAGATGCATCTTCCTCTGTTGTAGTCTCCGTTAATAATTCATTAGTATGCTATGGTTTAGAGACTTATGGCACTACGGAGCAAAAGGAAAAATACCTTAAAAAGCTGGCATCCGGTGAAATTATAGGTGCTTTCTGCCTGTCAGAACCTGAGGCGGGTAGTGATGCCACTTCTCAAAAAACTACAGCAATTGACAAAGGCGACCATTATATTTTGAACGGGACAAAAAATTGGATCACCAATGGAAATTCTGCATCAGTTTACGTGGTTATTGCTCAAACCCATATTGAAAAAGGATACAAAGGAATAAATGCCCTCATAGTTGAAAAAGGTATGCCCGGATTTGAAATAGGGCCTAAAGAAAATAAATTAGGGATACGAGGGAGTGATACGCATTCTTTGATATTCAACGATGTAAAAATACCCAAGGAAAATAGAATTGGCGTAGATGGTTTTGGTTTTAAATTTGCCATGAAGACCCTTGCGGGTGGCAGAATTGGTATTGCAGCACAGGCTTTAGGAATAGCAGCCGGCGCTTACGAACTTGCCAAAAACTATTCAAAAGAACGCAGAGCATTTGGAACAGAAATAGCTAACCACCAAGCTATTGCCTTTAAACTCGCAGACATGCATACCCAAATTGAAGCCGCCAGATATCTGGTTTACAAAGCTGCCTGGGACAAAGACCAGGGTAATGATTACGACATTTCCGGGGCAATGGCCAAGCTTTATGCCTCACAAGTTGCCATGGAAACTACTGTGGAGGCTGTACAAATATTTGGTGGTAATGGATTCGTTAAAGAATACCACGTTGAACGAATGATGAGAGATGCCAAAATCACTCAAATATATGAGGGAACAACAGAGATTCAAAAAATAGTAATCTCCAGAAATATACTAAATAAATAGCCCTTAAATCAAGAATATAATCTTATGCCCCCATATTTATTGGGGTATCCTTAGAATTTTAAAAAATTACACTCATATTTTCTTCCTAAAGACAGGGTTAGGCTTAGAATATATACGCAACTGAGGTAAGTCACCCCTTAGCTCAGTAATCTCGAGACATACTTACCACCACTTTTATTATAATCTCAATTTAAGAGGCATAAAAATTTCAAATTGCATATTTTTTAACATTTTATTGTAAACGTTAAATATTTTGCACACTATCTTCTTAAATGATGTATATATTTCGTTAAAAATGATATTTTTGAATAAATACTGCAATAAAGATGATGAAAAGACAAGGCTTGTATCTACCTGAATTTGAACATGATAACTGTGGTGCTGGATTTATTTGCAGCCTAAAAGGAAAAAAGTCGAATGATATCATTCACAAGGCCCTCGAAATCCTGGATAAATTGGAACACAGGGGAGCTGTAAGTGCCGATGGTAAGACAGGAGATGGTGCGGGTATCCTGATTGATATTCCACATCAGTTCTTTCTGGATGAATGTGATTTCGCAATTCCTAAAGCAGGTGATTATGCTGTGGGCAATGTTTTCTTTCCAAAAAAAGAAAATCAAAGAGATTATTGCATCTCTGTCTTTGAAGAAAATATAAAAAAGCAGGGATTACCATTATTAGGATGGCGAAATGTTCCTGTTAACAAAGCTATTCCCGGAAGAATAGCTGGTGAAACCGAGCCTTTTGTTAAGCAAATTTTTGTTGGGAAAGAAAATAAGGATCAAAAGGATTTTGATTTTAACCTTAAACTATATATCGCCCGTAAGGTAACAGAGCATACCCTTATAAACTCCAAATTATCGGAAAGTAAATTTTTCTATGTTCCCAGTCTCTCAACAAAAATAATCATCTTCAAAGGGCTATTAATGCCTAATGATATAAAGCTCTACTTTAAAGATTTAATGGATACGAGGGTGGTTACGAGATTAGCCCTGGTTCATCAACGTTTTTCCACCAATACATTTCCTACCTGGGATCTGGCCCAACCCTTCAGGTACATGTGTCATAACGGAGAGATCAACACCCTAAGAGGTAATGTTATGCGCATGCGATCCAGGGAAGGTTTATTAAAAAGCAAGCTGTTTGGAGAAGAAATAAAAAATATTCTACCCATAATCTTACCTGGGAAATCTGACTCTGCCACTATGGATATGGTAGTAGAATTGTTACTAATGACAGGACGGTCTCTTCCGGAAGTAATGATGATGCTTGTTCCCGAAGCCTGGGAAAAGAACAGAGAAATGTCTGAAGCGAAGCGAGCTTTTTATGAATACAATTCCTGTGTGATGGAACCCTGGGATGGCCCTGCATCTATTCCCTTTACAGATGGCAGTTACATTGGTGCCGTTTTAGACAGAAATGGCCTTAGACCTTCAAGGTACTCGGTTACAAAAGACGGTTATGTAATTATGTCTTCTGAAACAGGTGTGGTAGAATTAGCACCGGAGAATATCGAATATCACGGCCGACTTGAACCGGGAAAAATGTTTCTGGTTGATATGGAAGCCGGAAGAATAGTAAACGATGAAGAGATTAAAGAAAAAATAGCAAAGAAGTATACTTATAAAAAGTGGCTGGACACCAATTTGGTTCACCTGAAAAATATCCCATATAACGATTGCCCACTTTTTTTAAACGAAGCTTCTCTGGAGAAGAGAAAAGCAGTATTTGGCTATACCCTGGAGGACATAAATACAATTATTCTTCCTATGGGGCAACATGCAAAAGAACCCATAGGCTCAATGGGTTCAGATACCCCTATCGCAGTATTATCTGAGCGGCCTCAGCTTTTGTATAATTATTTTAAACAGCTTTTCGCACAAGTAACTAATCCACCATTAGATGGTATTCGCGAAGAATTAATAACAGATATTTCGCTTACATTGGGAAGTGATTATAATATTTTTGACATTACTGAATTGAGTTGTCGAAAGCTGAAAATCCAAAATCCTGTTATTTCCAAAGAAGATCTTGATAAGATTAAAAACTACGATGCCAGCCCTGACTATAAAGTCGTTTCCATTCCTATTCTCTACAATATTGCCAGAGGACATAATGGTTTGGAGGAAGCTCTTGAAAACAATTTAAGAGAAGCAGAGAAAGCCATAGATAACGGGGCAAACATTATTATTTTATCTGATAGAGACTCCGATAAAGACAAAGCACCTATTCCTGCATTACTTGCCTGTTCTTTTGTAAATAGCGGACTTCAGCGATTGGGTAAACGTTCGAAATTAAGCATCATTATAGAATCTGCGGAGCCAAGGGAAGTACATCATTTTGCACTGTTATTCGGGTTTGGAGCAAGCGCAATTAATCCCTATCTGGTAAATGAGATAATTGCAGAACAAATTGAAGAACATGATATTACGGAATACACTTTTGATGAGGCCATTAAAAATTACAATAAGGCCATTGGAAAGGGTATTTTAAAAGTTATGAATAAAATTGGGATATCTACTCTAAATTCATACCGGGGTTCCCAACTCTTTGAATGTATTGGGATTAACACCAAAGTTGTGGACAAATATTTTCCAAATACACCAACACGTATTCAGGGTATTGGATTGTATGAAATAGAAAAAGAGGTATCCAAAAGACATAAAAGGGCCTATCAGGATCAGCATATTGCTGCTAATTTAGATCTTGAAATTGGAGGTGAATACCGTTGGAGGCGTGATGGGGAAAAGCATATGTTCAATCCTTTATCTATTGCCAAACTTCAGAAGTCTGTTCGGAATAACGAGCCGGACACCTATAAAGAATTTGCCAAAATGGTAAATGAACAATCCAAAAATTTAATGACCATTCGCGGTTTATTCGAATTTTCAAATTATGACCCAATTCCTATTGAAGAGGTAGAACCCTGGACTGAAATAGTTAAAAGATTTAAGACAGGTGCTATGTCCTATGGTTCTATTAGTAAAGAGGCGCATGAGAATCTGGCTATTGCCATGAATAGGATTGGAGGTAAAAGCAATTCAGGGGAAGGCGGAGAAGATGCCGACAGGTTCTATAAAAACCAGACAGGAGATTGGCGAAACAGCGCTATTAAACAAGTTGCTTCGGGAAGGTTTGGCGTTACTTCAGATTATCTTACAAATGCTCAGGAGATACAGATTAAAATGGCTCAGGGTGCAAAACCGGGAGAGGGAGGCCAACTTCCTGGTCCAAAGGTAAACCCGGCAATCGCTAAAACACGAAATTCCACCCCCTACGTAGGACTAATTTCACCACCACCGCATCATGATATCTATTCCATTGAGGATTTATCGCAATTAATTTATGACCTTAAATCTGCAAATCGAAAGGCCAGGATTAATGTGAAACTTGTCTCTGAAGTCGGTGTGGGAACAGTTGCCGCCGGGGTATCTAAAGCTAAGGCCGATGTAATTCTTATTTCCGGATTCGACGGCGGAACCGGGGCATCTCCATTGACGTCACTTAAACATGCTGGCCTTCCATGGGAGTTAGGGATTGCTGAAGCTCAGCAGACTTTGGTGCTAAATGACCTGAGGAACAGAATAGTTCTGGAATGCGATGGACAATTAAAAACAGGGAGAGATGTTGCAATTGCGTGTCTTTTAGGAGCAGAGGAATTTGGATTTGCAACCGCACCTCTGGTTGCTTCCGGATGTATTATGATGCGAGTTTGCCATTTAAATACCTGCCCCGTGGGTATTGCAACGCAAAATCCTGAATTGAGAAAGAAATTCAAAGGCAAACCGGAACATGTAGTCAACTATATGTATTTTGTAGCAGAGGAATTAAGAGAAATAATGGCTCAGTTAGGCTTTCGTAGTGTTAAGGAAATGGTAGGCCAGGTGCAAAAACTAGATAGAAATGCGGCAATTGATCATTATAAGTCTGCAGGAATAGACCTGACACCTATACTTCATCAGATAGATGTTCCAAAGAATACGAAACTTTACAATACCCAAAAGCAACAACATCATATTGACGATTCTATAGAGTTCGAGATTATAGAGAAAGCACATCCAGCGTTGTTTAGAAAGGAAAAAATATCTTTAGATTTTCCGATTCACAATACAGACAGGGCAGTAGGTGCAATTATTAGTAATGAAATATCGAAAATATATGGTGCTGAGGGACTCCCGGAAAACACCTTGAAATTGAATTTTACAGGTTCTGCAGGGCAAAGTTTTGGGGCTTTTGCTACCAAAGGCCTTACTATGGTGGTCAATGGAAACACAAATGACTACTTAGGGAAAGGACTATCAGGCGCGAAGTTGATTATAAAAGTTCCGGATAAATCAACTTTACAACCGGAAAATAATATCATAACCGGAAATGTAACACTTTATGGTGCCACTTCAGGTGAAGCCTATATAAACGGTAAGGCCGGTGAACGTTTTTGCGTAAGAAATTCCGGGGCGCATGCAGTCGTAGAAGGCATTGGAGATCACGGCTGCGAATACATGACAGGTGGCGTAGCTGTGATACTCGGGGAAGTTGGGAGAAATTTTGGCGCAGGAATGAGCGGAGGTATCGCCTACATTTTTGATGAGAAAAAGACATTTGAGAAAAGGTGTAATATGGAGGCATTAAATCTGTTGGCAGTTGATGAAGACAATGACATAAAGGAACTTAGGGAATTAATTGAAAATCATTACAACGCAACTTTAAGTCCGCTTGCTCAGAGAATCCTTGAGAATTGGGAAGATAGCCTTCCTAAATTTATTAAAATCTTTCCTGAAGAATACAAGCAGGCTCTAATAAGGCTGGAAAGAGAAAAATTAGAAACTATATAATTGATAGATGGGAAAGATAACAGGATTTTTGGAATTCGATAGAAAAGTGGAGAAATATGCTCCGGTAGATGATCGCATTCAGAATTATAAAGAGTTTACGCTTCCTATGAAGGAAAAAGAACTTAAAAATCAGGGTGCCAGATGTATGGATTGTGGTATTCCGTTCTGCCATAGCGGATGTCCCCTGGGCAATTTAATTCCCGATTTTAATGATTCGGTATATAGAGGTAAGTGGGAAAAGGCCGCCGAAATTTTACATGCGACCAATAATTTTCCTGAGTTTACCGGAAGATTGTGCCCGGCTCCCTGTGAGGAAGCTTGTGTACTTGGAATCAATGAAGATCCCGTGTCTATTGAAAATATTGAGAAAAATATTGTTGAAACCGCTTTTCAAAAAGGATGGGTTGCAGCTAATCCACCAGAATTTAGAACGGATAAAAAAGTAGCCGTTGTAGGTTCGGGACCTGCTGGTTTGGCAGCAGCTCAGCAACTCAATAGGGCGGGTCATTCTGTTACCGTTTTTGAACGTGATGAAAAACCTGGTGGGCTGTTAAGATATGGAATCCCCGATTTTAAAATGGAGAAACATGTTATAGACCGAAGGCTCGAAATTTTGAAAGAAGAAGGTATTGAATTTCAATGTGGTGTTCATATAGGGATTGATATTAAGGCTGAAGAACTAAACAAAGATTATGATGCTGTTGTATTGTGCGGTGGGGCCACGGTTCGGAGAAATTTACCTCTTAAAGGTGCAGATTTAAAAGGAGTCGTGCAGGCCATGGATTTTTTAGGCCAAAATAACCGACGAGTAGATGGATTGAAGTACCCCGGTGAAGAAATTAAAGCCACAGATAAAAATGTTATTGTTATTGGCGGAGGAGATACAGGTTCTGATTGCATAGGAACCTCCTTCAGACAGGGAGCTACTTCTGTATTAAATTTTGAGATAATGGGCAAAGCTACTGCAGAACGACCTGAAGACCAGCCATGGCCATTCTGGCCCATGAGACTGCGTACCAGCTCATCGCACAAGGAAGGAGCAGAACGATTTTTCAGTATATCAACCAAAGAGTTTATCGGTGATAAAAATGGAAGTTTAAAAGGTTTGATTACGGTAAATGTGGAATGGGAGAAAATACCGGGGCAGCGACCAGTTTTAAAAGAAATTAAAGGTACAGAAAAAGAATGGCCCTGCGAGCTGGTATTACTGGCTATGGGCTTTACCGGTTCTGAAATGACTATTGCCGAGCAACTAGGACTGGAGGCTGACCCGAGAACCAATATAAAAGCTTCAGTAAAGGACTATAAGACTAATGTTCCGGGAGTTTTTGTTGCCGGAGACCAGCGCAGAGGACAATCCTTAATTGTATGGGCTATCTCAGAAGGGCGACAGGCTGCTTATCATGTGGACACCTATTTAATGGGAAGTTCTTACTTACCGCTTAAAGGAGAAGGGGATTTACCAAGAATTTAGTAAAACTTCATATTTTATTGAATTACTCTTTTATGCTAGCTGTGAGGAAAGAGTATCTACTAGCTGTTATTTCCAATACGGTCATAGTAAAGTGAAGCAGCTCCCAATAGGGCAATGTTTGAAGTTTTGGAGTACAAAATCTCAAAATTCTCTAGTACTTTTTTATAGGCAAAATCACCAATACTACGACTCAAACTAGGTTCAAAAAAATCCACAGAGTCCACTACTGACCCCCCAACAATAATTACCTGAGGATCTACGGCATACAGGATGGTTTTAACAGCATTTCCCAAATGTTCCCCAAACTTTTTAAAGGCTTCTATGGCCATACTGTTTCCTTCCCTGGCAAGAATCATTAATTCCTCCCCATTTAAATCATAAAAGTTTTTGAAAAACTTACCGCTGCAATAATCCTCAATAATACCATCCATATAAGGAATCATACCAAATTCTCCTGACCCGCAATTGGCATCGCCTATCAGGTGTCTGTTTGCAATGATCCCAGACCCCATTCCGGTACCCAGAGTAAGTCCAACCAGATGTTTATACCCCTTTCCCAAACCAAATTTAAATTCACCATAGGCAAAACAGTTGGCATCATTGTCAATAAAGACAGGTACTCCAAACTCTTTTTTCAAAATAGCTGCCAAAGGCACCTCCTTCCAGGAAGGAATATTTTGAACCTCATAAATAATTCCTTTTTCCCTGTTTACTATGCTAGGAACCCCAATTCCTATACCTTCAACTTTGTGTTCCCCAAGTTGTGCTTTTATCAAGTCAATAATAACATTGATAACATCCCATTCACTAGTGGTATCCTGAGGTATTTTTAGTGATTTATTACTGAGTGTTTTATTTCCTTCTACCAATCCTACGTTGACCTTGGTTCCGCCCAGATCTACACCAATTAATTTTAAAGTTTTGGAATTTGCCATTTCAATTCTTACTTTTTTTGAAGCTTATTGTTTTATTTTTTATGATAGGCTTGGCCCAGATACTAATACTGAAAACAAATAACAAAGCAACAAAATTGAGCAACATGCCCGTTTTTAGAGATGTTAGATCACTTACAAAACCAATGAGTAATTGCACAACAGCACCGCCCATAATTCCTGTCATTAAAATACCGGCAAATGAGCCGTGGTTTTCGCTAACAGAGTTTAATGCCAGTGATAAAATAATTGGATACATCACCGATAAAAAAATACCACATATTTGAAATGCATATAAAGAGGTATTGGCGCTTCCATAGAGAGCTATTGCCAGAGATATTATCGCCAGGCTGCTAAACAACCTTAATACTAACTTGCTATCCATGATTTTTAGCAAAACCAATCCTATGATTCCCCCTATAGTCATAAATCCCCAAAAATTACCAACTGCTGCTGCTCCGGTGGTCTCATAATCAAAGCCATGGTATATCTGTAGAAATTTTGACATCCAATAGGAAATTCCCTGTTCTACGCCCACATAAGCAAATATTCCAAGGAAATATAAAATAACAATTTTGTTTTTGAATAAACGGTAATAGGTAGCTCTGGATCCGACTTTCTCCTCATCTATTAAATCTACTTTAGGAAAGGCGATTGAGATGATAATAAATATCATGATTAAACTAGCTGCAGCAAATAGCCAATACATGGAAACCCAGGACATTTCGGCTGGAACTATTTGCGCTAGTACATTTATAAACCAGTTACTCACTTTCGCTGATTCCCCTAAACTTGTAACTAGCCATGAATACACCTGAGGACTGACAAATGAAGCCGCCCCAAAGATTAATTGAGCGAGTACCGAAGTAAAGGCATAATGTTCTTCTCCGCCTGCCACTCTCAATAAGGGATTAATTACTACCTGCAATACTGCCATCCCTGTTCCTATGGTAAAAAGCGTTACTAAAAATACCCCGAATGTTGGGATACATGCAAAGAGAATTGAACCAGATAATGCCAGAAAAAAGGCAAAGATCATCAATCGCTTTTCACCATATTTTTCGAGCATAAAGCCCGAAGGAATAGACATTACCCCATAAGCGATAAAGAACGTAAAAGGCAAAAAACCGGCCATAGTTTCACTTAAGCCAAAACTTAATGATACACTGGGGTTTAGAGCACCCAATATATTGGTTAGAAATGAAATGACAAAAAATGTCACTAGAATGAGCGCTACTATCCGGTAGTTATTTTTCATAATAAATAGTTAGTTTGCTACAAAAGCAGATCGTTGAAATTATGAAAAATTGTTCAATAGCCGATGTAATAATTAAGCTTCAGGAAGTTTATCCCATAAATTGATCCTCAATTATTCCGAGAAAGTTCCCGATAA
>CAJQNH010000034.1 GCA_905479615.1 uncultured Eudoraea sp. | reverse complement strand
GATGCATGAATAACTGCGGATAAATTTCTTTCGTGTTTTGTCAATGTCTCTGTCATGGCCTATTAGTTTCTTATGCAAATATATGGCTAAAAGAAGGTATTATGCAAAACATAGTACTAATATTTAACAAATAATTAACATTTATAAGTTAAAATAGAATACTTACTTTTACCATATATTTTTATTTTTATGAGCCTGAGTCCCAGTAAATTCAATGTCTTTGCTTTTTTTAGATTACCATCGGCCTGGTGGTGTGGTGTTCGGCTTAGATCCTGCGATGAAGCGAAAGCTGTAGTTAGTGTAAGACATAAATGGTTTAATCAGAACCCATTTAAATCTATGTTCTGGGCAGTTCAGGGGATGGCAGCCGAACTTAGTACCGGGATTATGGTTAGTTCGCAGATTAGAGAACGCAGTGAAAGCATTTCCATGCTTGTTGCCAATAATAATGGTAATTTCTCTAAAAAAGCGACCGGTAAGATTACATTCACCTGCAAGGATGGGCATAAGATAAAAGAAGCATTAGACCAAACCATTGCTACGGGAGAGGGGCAAACCTTTTGGATGAAATCTGTTGGGATGAATGAAGCTGGAATGGTGGTTTCTACTTTTAATTTTGAATGGACGGTAAAATTGAGAACCTGATATTTTAAAATTTAAATAGTAACTGTAACAATTTGATTTCTAGATCAACTAACTATTGATAACTTAAAACAATTACAATGAACGCACATGAAATAGACTACCACATATATGGGGAAGAAATGCAATATGTGGAAATAGAATTGGATCCGCAGGAAGCGGTTGTTGCCGAAGCCGGTAGCTTTATGATGATGGACACTGATATAAAGATGGACACGATTTTTGGAGATGGTTCCAACCAGGATAATAGTGTGCTGGGCAAAATATTTTCTGCCGGAAAACGAATTCTCACCGGTGAGAGTTTATTTATGACTGCTTTTTTAAATGTGGGTCAAAGCAAAAGGGAAGTTAGTTTTGCTTCTCCTTATCCGGGTAAGATTTTGCCTATTGATTTATCGGAAAAACAAGGAAAATTTATTTGTCAGAAGGATGCTTTTCTCTGTGCAGCCAAAGGGGTTTCTATTGGTATAGAATTCTCTAAACGATTAGGCAGGGGCTTGTTTGGCGGCGAAGGTTTTATAATGCAGAAACTGGAAGGTGACGGAATGGCTTTTGTTCACGCCGGCGGTACCATGGCCAGGAAAGAGCTGGGACCTGGTGAAATTTTAAAAGTTGATACGGGTTGTATTGTGGGGTTTACAAAGGATATAGACTACGATATTGAGTTTGTTGGAGGAATCAGAAATACTGTATTTGGTGGTGAAGGATTGTTCTTCGCTTCTTTAAGGGGACCGGGAACGGTCTATATTCAATCCCTTCCTTTTAGCAGGCTGGCCGGCAGAGTTTGGGCTGCAGCGCCAAAAGGGGGAGGAAAAGACAAAGGTGAAGGAAGTATTTTGGGAGGAATAGGGGATCTGCTTGATGGCGATAATCGTTTCTAAATAAACACCGATAAAACTATAATGACAGACCAATTTCCATATGAATTTTAAAAAGCTATTTGATTTTTTAAGTGAATTGGAGAAGAACAATTCGAAGGTCTGGATGGACATCAACCGAAAACGGTACAAGGAAATTCGCGCAGAATTTATTAACTGGTTAGATGATCTGGATATTACCCTGGCAGATATTGATCAGGATTATTACCCCACTCCGGGAAAAAAGGGTATAAACAGGATTAACAATAATCTTATGTTTCACCCGCACAAACCTGTTTATAAAGATCACTTTGGCGCGGGTATGGACAAAGCTCCCGGGGCAGGAGATTTCTATATTCAGATTGGAATAAATGAATCTTTACTTGCCGGCGGTATTTGGCGACCGGACCCAAAATCACTGCGAAGTATAAGGGATGCTATAGATTATAACGGGGAAGAACTAATAAAAATTATCAATAAAGAATCCTTTAAAGAAAGTTTTGGCTCGCTATATATTGATGAAAAGTTGAAAACTGCTCCCAAAGGTTTTACAAAGGAGCATCCTTACATTGATTTGTTGAGAAATAAGTCCTACGCCGTAGTTCACCAGCTTTCAAAAGATCAGGTATTAAGCAAAGATTTTAAAGAAACTGTGATCAAGGTTTACCAGGAAATGATTCCCTTTAGAAGATATTTAAATAATGCACTTACCGTATAAACCTGTTATATTTAATACTTCAAATAATATAAACCCTGATTAGCGTGAATAAAAGCAGGATTAGAAATATAAGAAAAGAAGTTTTATCAGATAATTGGTACACCTTATATAAATACTCTTACGAATATCAAAAGGATGATGGAGAGTGGGAAACTCAGATTCGCGAGTCATATGACCGTGGAAATGGAGCTGCAATCTTGTTGTATAACAAACAGAAAGGAACAGTTATTCTTACCAAACAATTCAGGATGCCCACATATGTAAATGGAAATCCTTCCGGTATGATGATAGAAGTATGCGCCGGATTGTTAGATGGGGCTAATCCGGAAGACTGCATAAGAAAAGAAGTAGAGGAAGAGACCGGTTATCAAATACATCATGTAAAAAAAGTATTTGAATCATATATGTCTCCTGGCTCGGTGACTGAAATACTTTACTTTTTTATTGGAGAATACGAAGAGCAAATGAAGGTAGGAGCCGGTGGGGGCGCGGAAGATGAGAGTGAAAATATTGAAGTACTGGAAGTCTTAATTGATGAGGCACTGGACATGATTCACAATGGAGAAATTAAAGATGCAAAAACCATTATGCTCTTGCAATACGCAGGCCTAAATAATATAATTTAATAATTGTCCCGTATCCATTCGAACACAAACTGCATTTGCTTTTTTATGTCAGCAGTGGGGTTCGTAAAATGATTATTCATAAAACTGAATATTAGGGTTTTTCCTGATTTAGTTATTAGGTACCCACTAATATTATGATTGTTACCCAGCGTACCGGTCTTGGCATAGATATATGGATGGGGATTTCCCGGGTACCAATCAGCTATTGTACCTGATTCTCCTCCCTGTGCAAATAGATTGAATAGTCGTTCTTTTGGAACTTCCTCATGAATTGCCTTCAAAACATATACTATGGCTTCAGGGCTAAAAAGATTATATCTTGAAAGTCCGGAACCATCTACCCATCTAGGCGTTTGCTTTAAATCTTTAAGGTGATTTTTCAGCATATAGTCTATAGCTGTTTTTGTGTTTAAAGAGTCTGATAGGGTAGAGGAGGCCAGCAGTAGTAATTGCTCAGCTAAAAAATTATCACTTTCCTGCATCATTCTTTTATTAATGCTATCGGTAAGTATTCCAGAGAGTATCATTTTTTCTTCGCAGGGCATTTTATCTGCAACGGATATTTCCCTGCCGAGGGCTCTTTCTAAAAGAGTTTTAATTACAATACTTTCTGTTTTAAATGGAATTTCAAGAGTATCTTTTCTTGTAGGATCGAAATAAAAAGTATTCGTGTCAATCTCCCGATTAATTGTGTTTGTTATCAGATTTACATCAGATATAAAATAGTTGGGAAGAACAGCTAAGGTATCCGTATTAGAGATAGTTACAACATTTCCGAATATCGGCAATGCACTACGTTCTGCAGAATAATATCCGTCATAGTCTTCCCATGCCCAGCCAGGCCCGAATTTGCTATCAGTGAAGTTATTCTGATTTAGGGAGATATTTTTAAAGCCCTTTAAAAACCCGGTAACAGAACTATCGTTTAAATATGGGTGCAAGAGGGATGGATCCCCCGTACCTTCTATAAAGAGGGTGTCGTTTACACTGCAATATTTTAAGGCAGGAACCTGTTTGGGCAGCAGTAGTAATGAGGTATAAAGGCTAAAGATTTTTGTATTACTGGCCGGAGTAAAATATTTATCGCTGTTTAGACGGTACAAAGTATCGCCGGATTTTGGATCGTAGATCATAATTCCTGTAAAGTGATTTCTGAAAGATTCAAGGTGCAATGTGGCAGTAATAGTTTTTTCTAACTTTTTGCCAGATGCACAGGCCCCAAGAACAAACGTGAAAACGATTAATAAACAGATGTTTAGGAATATTTTCAATCGCGGAATTTTGATTTTAACATGAATTTATCCAATATTTAACGTAATGTACACAATAATATAAAGCTATTTTTGGTTATTTTTGGAATAACAATCTAACTAAAACAAACTCTCAATATGGCAAAAGCTATGCTGGAGTATTATAAAACGGTACTTCAAAAAGTAAGTTTTGATGTAAAACTCTTTAGTAAAGAACTCAAAAAAGCAATAACTAAACTATTGCCTGACGAAATTGAAGAATTAAAAGCCTGGTTACTAAATTATATTACAGATAAACCAGAGTTACAACCCACATTAATTTATCTAAAAACATAACCAAAAAGCCACCCAACAAGGTGGCTTTTAATTTTTAGTGATCGGACTAATTATTTTTACATCCTGAAAAGTAATTGCACCACGCACAATCCCGGAAATAACTTCTTTTAATGCTCGTGTAATCTGGATTTTAAGCTCACTTTTGTGATAAATAAGGCTTACTTCCCTGGCTGGAGAGGGCTTATTAAAAAATTTTAAATTTTTCTTTTTTTTCTCATCTAATTCCAGAGTATTGAGGTAAGGTAATAAGGTCATTCCCATATCTTCATCAGCCAGATTTACCAATGTTTCAAAACTGCCGCTTTGTAACTGAAAATGCTCATCTTCATATTTTTTCGGTGTTTTACATAGATTTATCACGCCATCTCTAAAACAATGTCCGTCCTTTAACAATAAAATATCATTAATATCCAAATCACTTGGATTTAGTTTATCTGCTTCTCTAAGTCTATGGTTCTTGGGCACATACCCAACAAAAGGTTCATAATATAGCGGTCTTTCTTTTATGTACTCTATTTCCAGAGGCGTTGCGGCAATAGCACCGTCTAAATGCCCTTCCTGTATATTCCTTATAATGGTTTCGGTACTTTGCTCTTTTATTATGAGATTTACCTTCGGGTATTTATTGATAAATGTTTTAAGGAACATGGGCAGGAGAGTTGGCATGACGGTTGGAATAATACCCAGGGTATATTCACCACCAATAAACCCTTTTTCCTGATCAACAATATCCTTTATTCGCTCGGCTTCATTTACAATATTTTTTGCCTGTGCAACAATTTTTTGACCCGCTTTTGTAATACGTATAGGTTTCTTGCTTCTGTCAAAAATAAGCACGTCCAGTTCGTCTTCAAGCTTTTGCACCTGCATACTCAAAGTAGGTTGGGTAACATAGCTTTTTTGGGCAGCCAGGGTAAAGTTCTGGTACTCCGCAACAGCTAAAACATATTGCAATTGGGTAATGGTCATTTATCATAAATTTGTGTAATACAAATATAAAAACTATCAATAAAACTTATACTATAAGAAATAGATATTTATTAATTTTATAATAAATATTAAGATGATGATGAAATTAAACAGTATTGGCCTGAATGCCGAGAAATCAAAGACACTTAGTAAGGATTTGAATAAATTGTTGGCAAACTTTCAAACGTACTATCAAAATCTCAGAGGTATTCACTGGAACATAAAAGGGAAAAGTTTTTTTGATCTGCATGTAAAATTTGAGGAATTATACAACGATGCCAACATTAAAGTAGATGAAGTAGCTGAGCGCATATTAACCTTAGGTGAAGTTCCTCTTCATACTTTTGAGGATTATATGGAAAATTCAAATGTTCCGATAGGAAAAAATATAGGAAAAGATGAGGAAGCAATTAAATTGATCGTTGATTCTTTAAAAGAACTTCTTCTTATTGAGCGAAAAATTCTGGCTGATTCCGATGAGGCTAAAGATGAGGGTACTAATTCCATGATGAGTGGTTTTATTGCGGAACAGGAAAAAACAGTTTGGATGATGAAAGCCTGGCTGGCTGAAGGGATATAATATTTTATGTGGCAGAATGTTGGCGGTGTCATTCAGGATATATTTATATTTCTTTTAAACCGCACTTAAATAAAAAAAGCCCGCATTAAGCAGGCTTTTTTTATGTTTTATACTGATTTAAAAACGAAGATTTAATTCAAGATCTTCGTTACCTACCTCAAACTTTACATCCTGAAAAGCAGGGGGTCCCATGATCATTTCATTTCCGCTCATGGCGTAATTTTCTTTTGGCATGCCGCTATCCTGGAAATCCATTCTTTGATTTTCATTTGCATCATGTAAAGATGAAATTGCATATGTACCTGGTTTTACATCTTCAAATGCAAAGGAAATGCTCCCGGCTTTTGCCTCAGAACTAAAACTTTGAATTCCCGCTCCTTTCATAAAAGTATCCTGGGTATGTAATGCCGCCAGAATTTGACCTTCATCACTTAGAACATTTTCAATGGTGACTTTAATGGTGATGCCTTTTGCATCCTGCGCATTGGCTATAATCCCCGAAATTAGTAATCCTAGAATAAGTGCTAATGTTTTCATACTACTGTTTTTTATTTGTTAATGATGGCTCAAAACTCTCAATACTGGCAATCATTCAAAATTATTCCGTACCCAACTGTTGAAAATAAGGATTGAATTGTGTTCCTGTTTTAGGGTTTCAATTCATCTTAATTAAAGGACAGTTGGGTAAACTAATTTATACTATGGTGGAAATGCAATCCATTTTTGCATCATTAACAAATAAGAGTTTTTGGCATGAGGTTGTTAGTATATATAATATCCTTTTTGTTCTTTTCGATGGGCATTTACGGGCAAAAAATTATAACGGGTTCTGTGACCGATAAGGAAAATAATGCTATTACAGGGGCTAACGTTTACCTGGAAGGAACTTATGATGGAAGTTCCACCGATTCATCCGGCAGCTTTACCTTTACTACTTCCGAGAGTGGATCCCGGGTACTTATTGTATCCATGATGGGCTATGAAACTCATATGGAAGTTGCTGATGTTACTTTTTTATCGAATCAAAAAATAGTTCTCAATGAAACGGTTAATTCATTAACAGGAGTTACCCTTACAGCAGGAACTTTTGAAGCCGGAAGCACTTCAAAGGCTTCTGTTCTTAAACCGTTGGACATTGTTACTACGGCCGGCGCATTGGGTGATGTGGTTGCTGCAATACAAACCTTACCCGGAACGACTACGGTAAATGAAGATGGTAGATTATTTGTACGGGGAGGAGAAGCCGATGAGACACAGGTATTTATTGATGGATTACGCGTATTCCAACCATTTAATGCATCTGCTAATAATATTCCTACAAGAGGGCGTTTCTCTCCATTTCTTTTCAAAGGGATAACTTTTAGTACAGGAGGATATTCTGCAGAATACGGACAGGCCCTTTCTGGCGTATTATTACTAAATACGATCGATGAACCAGAGCAGGAGAAAACAGATATTTCTATTATGACTGTAGGCCTGGGAATAGGTCATACAGAAATATGGGGTGATCAGTCTCTAAGCATAAACACCTCTTATATTAATCTGGCTCCCTATGAGACTTTAATTCCTTCAGATCAAGGTGTTCGTTGGAATTCACCCTATGAATCTTTCTCTGGTGAGGCTGTTTTTCGTAGTAAAAAAGAAAAGAGCTTGTTTAAACTGTATGCAGGTTTTACTTATGCCGATTTTGATATTGAACAGGAGAATATAAATTTTAAAGAATATGTGCCTTATCAACAAAAAAACAATAATTTTTACTTGAACGCCAGCTACAAGTATTTTCTTGCTAATGAGTGGTCATTCAATACTGGAGCGAGTATTTCATATGATGGTAATGCTATCGGATTATTTCAGGACAATATCCATACAAATCAGACTTCAGCGCATTTGAAATTTAAAATGAGAAAAGGGTTTAGCAACCGTTTTAACCTGAATTTTGGCATTGAACATTTTATAACCGACTATTCGGATGTATTCCGCCCATTAGATGGCTTAGAATTTAGGAATTATTTTAACGAAAACCTGAGTGCTATATTTACCGAAGGCGATATCTTTTTAAACAATCGCTTCGCTTTGAAACTGGGTGCAAGGGCAGAATATTCAAACGCACTCAACGAGCTAAACTTTTCTCCCAGGGTTTCACTTGCATATAAGATTGGAGATCACGGTCAATTTTCACTGGCCTATGGTGATTTCTATCAAAACCCACAGATTGACTATTTGAAGTACAATCAGGAATTGAAAATGGCCAGAACATCACATTACATCTTAAATTATCAATATTTAAATGATGGCAAAACCTTTAGGGCAGAAGCGTATTACAAAGATTATCAAAATCTGATTAAATATGACGCGGAGCTTCCCCAATTCGATTCTAACTATAACAATCAGGGCAGCGGATATGCTTCGGGTTTAGATATTTTCTGGAGAGATAACAAAAGTCTTAAGAATTTGGATTACTGGCTTTCTTATTCCTATTTGAACACGGAGAGGGACTATCTAAATTTTCCGCAAAGAGCTACTCCTAACTTTGCTCCAAATCACAGCTTTTCCGCAGTTACCAAAGTTTGGGTTGATAAGCTAAGGTCGCAAGTTGGATTATCCTATACCTTTGGTTCCGGAAGACCTTATGATGATCCTAATAGCTCTGATTTCCTTGCAGAAAAGACCAGTTCCTATAACAACCTGAGTTTTAATTGGGCCTATTTAATTGATCAGCAAAAAATCCTTTACTTTTCTGTAAGCAATGTGCTTGGTTTTAACAATATTAGTACTTATGAATATGCTAATTCAGCTAATTCAAACGGTGTTTTTGAAAGGTTGGCAATACGTCCACCGGCAGATACTTTCTTTTTTGTTGGTTTCTTTTGGACAATTAGCACAAATAAAAAAAGCAATCAGCTGAATAACTTATAAAATTCGTCTATAACGGAAATTACAAGACACACAGCTTATTAATTTGCCAAATCAGCAGTGCCTTCGTTGTCCTGAACAAAAACACATAACAGGCCGGCAATAATCATTGAAATACCTCCAATTATCAATGCATAGATAGAAATATTTCCAAAAAATGATTTTAATAAAAAGCCCAGAATACCCGCCGCCACAATTTGTGGAATAACTATAAAGAAATTAAAAACCCCCATATAATACCCCATCTTATTAGCGGGTAAAATACTGGACAGCATAGCATAGGGCATTGACAGAATACTTGCCCAGGCAATACCAACTCCTATCATAGATACCAGTAATAAATTTGGATCGGATATAAAATAAATTGAAATCAAGCCGATACCTCCTAAGATAAGAGCAATTAAATGCGTCATTTTTCTAGTAAGTTTTTTGGCCACTAAAGGCAAAAGAAAAGCTACCAGGGCTGCTATTCCGTTGTATACTGCGAAGCAAATTCCAACCCAATCTGCTCCCTCATTGTATAATACTGAAGTTGTATCTGAAGTGTCATAAATATGGCTGGTCACGGCTGAGGTTGTATAGATCCACATGGCAAAAAGTGCAAACCAGGAAAAAAATTGAACAAATGCGAGCTGTACCATGGTTTTGGGCATTTTAAAAATACCCATAAAGGATTCTTTGAGGCCGGTGAATACTCCTTTCTCTGCATTTTCATTTTTAAGCTTTTCAATATCATCTGGCGGATATTCCTCGGTGTTAAAGACAGTCCACATTACAGCGGTGAAATAGGCAATGCCCCCAATATAAAAAGACCATTTTACAGAATCCGGAATACCACCATCTGCAGCAATATTTTCTACTCCAAACCAATTAGTCATTATGAAGGGCAGGGCAGAGGCGATTACGGCGCCTAAACCAATAAAAAAACTTTGCATAGCAAATCCGCTCGTCCGCTGTTCATTAGGCAACATGTCACCCACAAACGCCCTGAACGGTTCCATACTTATGTTAATTGAAGCATCCATCAGCCACAGCATAATTACTGCCATCCAAAGTGCTGTTGAGTTTGGCATTGCAAATAAAGCGATAGTGGCAAGAATTGCTCCAATCGCGAAAAAAGGCCTGCGCCTTCCCCATCTGCGGTGCCAGGTTCTATCGCTGTAATAACCAATTATTGGTTGCACCAGAAGGCCGGTTACCGGGGCTGCCAGCCATAGAATTGGCAATTCGTCTTTAGATGCGCCCAGGGTTTCAAAAATCCTGCTTACGTTGGCATTTTGCAAAGCGAACCCGAATTGGATTCCCAGGAAACCGAAACTCATATTCCAAATTTGCCAAAAAGTTAATCTTGGTTTGACTGAACTTATAGAAATTTGAGACATATTAATTGGTTTAGTTTGGATCTGTTTAGTTAGTTATTAAAAATAGTTTTTTTTTATGAATCTATAGAAACAACACTCAGTTATGTCTGAGACAAGGTCAATATCCGTCTATGAAGTAATTCTTATATTTACTGTGATATGCCAGGCCCGAAACATACTCGTTATTTAAGACAGACCTTGTCATTCGGTATTATCTGGCTGCTATTCGGACTTGTCTATGTATTTCTTGAATATGGATTACTGGGAGATTCATCGATATACCCTGCAACGGGCAACAAATATGATTTTAAAAACAGTCTTATCTATACAAGCATTGGAAGCTTTATAATGGGTTTGGGTCAAGGCTGGATTGAGGTAACCTGGTTAAGAAAGCGATATCAGGACAAATCGTTTTGGAAAAAAATATTCATTAAGGGAACTTTTTATACCATTCTGTTAATCATCTTTTTAAGTGTTCTCACTTTAATTATTAATTCAATTCGCTTTAATAGTTCTGTTTTTGATCCGATGGTTTATAACAGCCTGATAGTCTTTATGAAGGAATTCTCTTTTTGGAGTGTTATCCTTTATGCCGCATTAATATTGGATATCGCATTATTCTATTCTGAAATAACTGCATATTTGGGTAATGAGGTGTTTTTTAATTACTCCTTTGGGAAATACATAAAACCTAAACAAGAAGTGAGAATATTTATGTTTCTTGATATGAAGTCCTCCACGGCTATAGCAGAACAGATAGGACATAGAAAATATTTTGACCTGATAAAGGCTTATTACGCGGACATGACTAATGCCATTTTGGAAACGAATGGAGAAATATACCAGTATGTAGGAGATGAAATTGTTGTCTCCTGGACTGAGAAAAATGGATTATCTAATAATAATTGTATTGCTTGTTTCCATAAAATTTCTGAGGTGTTTGAAGATAAAAGGCCTTATTATAATCAACATTTTGGTTTGGTGCCTGAATTTAAAGCCGGTTTCCATATTGGCGAGGTCACAACGGGAGAAATTGGAATTATTAAAAAAGATATAATATATACTGGTGATGCCTTGAACACCACGGCTAGAATTCAGTCGGAATGCAATAATTATGGAGCAAGGGCTTTGATATCAGAGGATCTGGTCTTAAAATTAAATACGAACTCCATTTTTACGTTTAACGAAATTGCCAAACTGATACTGAGGGGAAAACAGGATGCCATTCAATTATTTGCCATAAATTTTAAATAATTAAAATGAATATCGGCTGTAGTTTTGACTAAAAGAGATATTCAAAAACTGCCTTAATCTAAATTGAGCCAGACTTTTTCAATCAGTGCCTTGGTTGCTTTGATGCCTTCGGGTTCACTTAGTTTTTCACCCTCGTATTCTATACCTATATAACCATCAAATCCGGAATCTTTTACGGTTTTAAGCAATCTTTTATAATCCAGAAAAGTTTCATTGCCATTCTCATCAAAATTGTAAGATTTTGCACTTACCCCTTTTGCATAAGGTAAAAAATCCGCAACCCCTTGGTAAGGATCATATATTTCGCTGCATTTGTTATTCTGTGTGCTTCCCCATTTGGCATTAAGACACCAGTTACCAAAGTCCGGTAGTGTACCCAAGTACTCATTGTTAACTTCTTTCAGTATGGAAGTCATAAACTTACCATCTGAAGTATGCAGGCCATGATTTTCTATCAGCACATTAATATTTTCCTTGGCACCATACTCACTCAGTCTTCCTAAACCATCTATTAATGAATTTTTCAATACAATTTTATCTCTCTGTCCAAAAGCGTTCACCCTAATAGAGTGGCATCCTAGTAATTTTGCTGCATTGATCCATTTGTAATGATTTTCGATAGCTTGAGTACGTTCATTATTATTGGGGTTTCCTAGTTCTCCTTCATCATCAACCATGATCAGCAAATTTCTAACACCAGCAGCACTCGAATTACTTTTTAGTTGATTCCAATACTTTTCACTTTTTGCAAATTCTTTATAAAAAGCGTTTACATATTCAACTGCATTTAGGTCAAAAGAATTTTTGGCAATATCCGGAAAGTCTTTGGGGTTTAATTCACCTTTGAAAAATGCCCGGTTTAAGGACCATTGTGCAAGGGAAATATTTGGGTGAGAGGTTTTCATTAATAAATTTGATCCAAATACACTGGTATGTCCTAACGAAAGTGCCGCACTGCCTAGGGCTGTTTTTTTAATAAAGGATCTTCTGCTAACCATTATAAGATTATTCTAGTTGTTCATTGTGGTTTCGTTTTGCTACAATCTCAACAAGCCAGTAGATCAACTCTCCTAAACCGCCAACAAAAATGAACAATAAGATCCATAATAGCAGCATATGCCCCTGTTTGAGATTCGGATTCTGAACGGCATGTACAATAAAGAATGCCAAACTTGCAACAGAAAGCAGTATCACGAAAAAAATCACAAAAAAGAAAGAGCCTATCCATTCTAAAATAAGCTCAGGTGGCCCATCATGAGCTTGCTCCAATTCGGGAATATTGCTAAAAACAGAAAACAAAAAACCAAAATACCCCAGCATCATAATAAATAAAATAATTATGGGTGAAAGAGCGAAAAAAGCCTGCCAATATTTATTGTGTATCATTTGTCTGCCTTTTAGTTTAATAAGTTAGTTAAAATTTCACATAATTTCGTAAAAACAGGAATAGAATATCAGTGACGTTAGTCTTTTTTATATTTTTCAAACCAGGCCAGTACACTGGCTATCTTGGCAATCAGATTACTTGGTTTATTAGCAATACCGTGCGAAGCTCCAGGAATTCGCACCATTGCGGTTTCTACTTTTTCGAGCTTAAGGGCGGCATAAAACTGCTCAGATTCTGCTATCGGGGTACGGTAATCTTCTTCTCCCGTAAGCAGCATAGTAGGCGTAGAAATATTTCCTACATAAGAGAGTGGTGACCGTTTTAGATAGCTAGTTGGGTCTTCCCAGGGTTTATTGGGAAACCAGTATTTATAGAAAACCCCTACCCCATCTGCATAAAGCACAAAACTATACCAGTTAATAACCGGTTTGGCTACAACCGCTGCTGCAAATCTATCGGTTTTACCAACAATCCATGCAGATAGCACACCTCCGCCGCTACCCCCGGTAACAAACATGTTATTTTCGTCTACGATGCCTTTTTTAATGACTTCATCAACACCGGACATAAGGTCGTCATAGTCGTGGTTGGGGTAGTCATGATGGATAAGATTTCCAAATTCTTCACCATAACTGGTACTTCCTCTCGGATTTGTGTATAGCACTAAATAGCCTTGAGCCGCGTATAACTGAATTTCAGCTGAAAATACTGAGCCATAGCTCAAAAAAGGCCCACCATGAATTTCCAGAATGAGCGGGTATTTTTTGGAAGGATCGTAATTGGGTGGTTTTACCAACCAACCTTGTATTTTTCTTTGGTCAAAAGAAGATTCCCACCATAGTTCTTCCACTTCAGCAACATTTCTGTAGGAGAACAAATCATCATTAAGTTTGGTAATTCTTTGATTATTACCTTTATAAAACGTCCCTAAATCAGAAGGATGTTCTGTACTTCCCAAAGTATATGCGAATTTGTTGTTATTTGAGACTGTATAGGACGCTGCATTATAGGGTCTTCCTAAAGAAAGGCCTCCTAAATTTTCTGATATCTGTGATACCTTTCCGGCTGTTGACATATAACCAATTTTTGTATCCCCTTTATCATCATATTGAAAGTAAAGACCCTTCCCATCATTAGACCATCTAATACTTTTAATGTTCCTGTCAAAATTGCCGGAAACCATTTTAGAATTGGTTCCGTCTGCATTCATAATGTACAATTGATTAAGTTGGTATCCCTGATATTTATCGTCAAAACCGGTATATGCAATAAATTTACCATCTGATGAAAGAGCCGGCCCGTTATCTGGTCCCAGTCTATTTGTAAGGGCTTTAATAGAATTATTGCCTAATGTAAGTTCCTGAATTTCGCTATTACGGGGTTCAAATTCATGGTTTTCGTGAAGGTTTGCAGTAAAATATAACTTTCGATTGTCTATTGACCAGATTGGAGTCCCATGATCGTATTCTGAAAAAGTGAGTTGTTGCGGTGTGCCTCCATCAGTCGATAGAATAAAAAGCTGTTGATTCCCGCTTTTGTAATAACCCTTGCCATCCCCACGGTAGTTCATCTCATCAATGTAAACAGGGGGTTTGTTCCATTTAGCGCCTTCAGGTTTAGGAGGTAACTTAATAATAGACTCAGATTTCTTTGGAACAAACATTGTAAAAGCCAAATGTTTATCATCATGAGACCAACTAACTTCTCCCGGGGAAGCAGTTGTATTTGTAAGTGCAACATATTCCTTCGTGTCCATCCACATCATAAAAAGTTTGATTTTATCATCCTGCATGTTCGATTTAAACAAAATTTTATTACCATCATGTGACCAACGCGGGGAAAAATCATTTTGGTTTCCTGTGGTTAAAGGTCTGTTCTGGGAACCATCAAAATTTACTATCCACAAATTCGATAGATTCTTGTCGGTCATTATATCTTTAAAATTCCTCACATAAATAATTTTGCTCCCATCTGGTGATATTTGTGGATCAGAGACAAATTCCATATTAAAAATATCTGTGAGTTCGAGGTTTGTTTTTTGTTGTCCTAAAGCAGTAACACTTATAAAGAATACAATGAATAGAAATGAAAGAATTTTTTGCATGATCTGTATTTTCGATTTGAGGGTAAATTAATAAAGATTGTTGTAATGCACTAATAAAGGTTTTAAACTATTAATAAACCTACACCAGATATGTAATTGTTAATTAGATAATACTACTATTTTAACAAAGATTACAGGCAAAAAAAAGCCCGGTATTTACCGGGCTTTGAATGGTTGGTTAGTTTAAAAAAACCTACAGTTATGGTCTTCAATAAGATGCACAAAAATTACTGTCTGTTTAGAGCATTGACAGTTCCGCTCAGTCCGCTTAAGTCTTGTCTAAAAGTCCATAATTCTGAACGATCTCCGTTAGTAGCTGCTTCTACGTCTTTAAGAAATTTCGTAAAACTACCTTCACCATGTACTTCTTCAAACTTTTTTGGAAAAGTATCTTCACGACCCATCCATCCGGAATTACTAAAGAAATTCACAAAGGCCATATCCCTGCCATCCTGGGTATCCGGCATTTCATTCGTGTAAACTCCATAGGCTTCATCAGGATTTTTTTCCGAATTTACCTTCTTAACTCTTTCCAAAATACTTATCATTTCAGGATATTTAAATCGTTTAAAATCTACCATGAAAACAGATAAATACTTTAAGTCAAAATCGTTGGGAAAATTGGAGAATTGTGGATGAAACCTCCAATAGGTAACGTCACTTTCAGCCATGGTATAAGGAACTACATTTTTACTCCAATCCTCATCATGCCCATCAGCGGCAGGCCTGCTATCCATTGCGCTCCAGGGTAAAGGACCCATTGCCCAAATATATTTCCCGGCATTTTTCCCATTTGAAATCCAATAAACACGGGCACCATGCGTACCTTCTGCATGGTATTTTTTGTTATGTGCAGCTAAACCCGCTTCAAATTCCATAGTTTTTGCCGGAATAGCAGTTAGCATGACATTTTCCATAACCATGTATTCTTCTGCACTTTGAGATATTACAAAAAAGGGAATAAGTAACATCAGATAAATAAATTTTCTCATTTTTTCAATTTTTGATGGTTAGTGAATAATAAAAACCCCAAAAGCTTTTGACTATTGGGGGTAATAGTTAATATTTATTTTGAAGGACTATAAGCCATTTCTGGTCTCATACTTCCTGTAAACACTTCGTATTTCAGCAAGTTACTTCTTAGTTCGTTGTATAATTTAGGCCACTCATCACCTAAGAGCTCATTGTTTGCCGTTACTTTGGCACTATAGTCAGCACTATTTTTTGCAGCAGCAGCCACCATATAAAACTCACCCCTGGTGCCGAAACCACTTTTGTAAACCCTGTAATAGAATTTGGAGCCTTTACTAGCAAATAAATTTGTTATAGCTTCCATATTCTTTTTTACCATAGCCCGGTTACCGGGTGTAATATGGAAATAGAAGAATTTACGATAATTTTCACCTTCAGGTGTTTGTGTTATGCCTTCTGGCATGTATGACAGTGCCTTGTCTAAATGTATGATATAATCCTGTTCAACATCATAACATTCATCCATTCGGTTGAACATATTGGAAAAGGCCTCTTTACCCATTTTTTCCATCAAAGTTGTGAACATAGGTTTGTCGATATCCGCCATACTTGCAATAGGGGATACCCAGAGATAACGGTCATCTTCTATATTGGTAACTATAGTGCTAATTTCCTGGATGTTGTGTTTTTTCAGGTTCTCTTTAAACTCTTTGCAAACAGATTCGTAATCGGCCACCTTAGAAGGTTTTACGACATCTTCATGTACCCAATATGCCTGGGAATTACTCTCTCCCTGGGCAAGGCCTATCGCCCCGGTAAGTAATAATAAAAATAAACTTGTTAATCTTGTCTTTAATGTTTTCATTGTTGATTTAATTTTTGTTAAACTAATTAATATATAGGGTTTGAATTATTCAAGCACCGGAGAAGTAAGGGTATAACCCAACTGTTGCAGCAGATCTAGTTCGTTGTAATAGACGTCTTCTTTATATAGTTTTCCTTCTTTCGTGAAATAAAGATGTGATAGCCCCTGAATCTTAATTTTTTTACCAGTAGCGGGCATCTCACCAAATACGCCTGTGTTACTGCCAGTACATTCCCAATTCATAAAGATGTTGTTACCTTGGATATACGCATCACTGTATTGTATTTTTAAGTCAGGAAAACCTGTAAAATAAACATTCATGTGAGCCGCCATTTCATTTTCATTCCGTGCAACATTGATGCCATTGAGAATTCTAATAAAATTTTTCCCTACCAATTGATTCAATTTGGAGACCTTTTGATCATTCCAGCAGGAATCAATAAGTAAACTTAAATTATTGGTAAGTTTGTCGTTCATAGACAATTCTAAGCTTTTATTCTCTGGCTTGCAGCTTATAATTACAACCAATAAAATTAAAATACCAATAACAGATTTGGACATAATTTTCCACACAGATTACCCGATAAGCGTTCACTATACCTATGCGGTTAGCTAAAGACGCAATATACTGGGACAAATAAAAGCAGGTATGGACGAATAGCCCTATTTACTGTCCGAATGTATATTTTCACTTAGCGAAGCAATTGTTATGTTAAAATTTGTATATTTAAAGAATTAGTGCCCCCCCTCAATTATTTCAAAATTAACTCGGTGAGCCGATTTTTTACGGTTTTGGTTTTCTTCATATGTTCATTTTTGAGCCCTAAAATTCTTCATTCCCAGATTGTAGACTTTAAAAGTGAAAATTCTTACAAAAGAGTATTTATTGATACGGACAATTTTGGTATTTCCTATTTGAGCATCCTCGAGGACTCCTATCCATTGAGCAAAATTGATACTATCCAATTCAATATTCTCAATGACCTTGCTTATTACTGGCATACGAGGAATTTAACAAAAGCCTTAAGTTTTACAAAGGAAGGCTTACAACTAACCCGTGAAAAGAATGACACCTTATGGGAAGGCAGATTTCAAATTACTAAGGGGGCTATTTTATTGAGGATGGAAAAACTGGATAGCGCCAGATTTGTTTTAGAATCAGCAATGAAAAAAGTTTTGGAGAAAGACCTGCCATCGGTATATACTCAGTTGGGTTATGTATATGAAAGACAGGGGAAATTGGATAAGGCCGCCGATATTGCTATGGAAACCCTGCTATTAGCAGATCAATTAAAAGATAAAAGGGCAATGGGCGTTGCTTTTAGCGATTTAAGTAATTTATTTTGGAAACAATCACGCTATGAAAAGGCTTTGGAATATGGTTTAAAGGCCTTAACTCTTTTTGAAGAACGAGGATTAAACGACCTGGATTATGATTTTACGCTATATGTGGTAGGCAATTGTTATCTGGCATTGAATAAACATGAAGAAGCTCTTAATTATTTCGAACATTCTATAGCAATTGGCGAGCGATATGGTTTTTATAATAATTTATGCGACGTATATATTTCTATGGTATATCTAAAGGCCTTTCTAAACGATTTTGATGCAGCAGATCTTGCAGGTGAAAATGCCGTTAAATATGGGGAATTGTTGGATAATAACTTTATGTTAATGCGTTCCTGGCTGTCTATAGGTAAATTGCAAAACCTGCAGGGTAAATATATTTCGGCAATTGAGAGCCTTGAGAGGAGTATTGAAATTGCCACAGATGATTTTGGAGATGATTTTTATCTTAGTCAGACCTATGAAGCCTTGGGCAAGGCTTATGCTGGCAATCACAATTATCGGGAAGCCTATCAGGCCTATGCAGAATATGATAAACTTAAAAAGGAGATATTTACCGCTGAAGCAGATCAGCATATTTCATTATTGCTCACAGAGTTTGATGTAGCTCAAAAAGAGAGTACTATCATAGTACAGGAAAATCAAATTAAGAAGCAAAGATCAACGCAGACGCTAATGATTCTTATTGGAGGGTTATTGCTGATGATTTTATTACTCTTATACAATACCATAGGAACTAATAAGAAGAAAAACAGATTGCTTAAAAAGCAAAATGATGAAAAAGAATTTTTGCTGAAAGAAATACACCATCGTGTAAAAAATAATTTGGAAGTTGTATCCAGTTTATTATCTCTGCAATCGGAGCAGGTAGGGGATTCAAAAGTTTCCGACGCCATGCAGAAAAGTCAACTTCGGGTTCATAGTATGAGCATGATTCACCAAAAACTTTATCAGGGTAAAAGTTTTTCATCCATTGAAATGAAGGAATATTTTAAGAACCTGTTGGATTATATTGTAGATATTTACGGGGCTTCAGAAAGAATACAAATTGCTTGCGAGATGAAGGAGCTCAATTTGGATGTTGATACCGCTATTCCAATAGGCCTGATAGTGAATGAGTTGTTTACCAATGCTCTGAAATATGCTTTTCCAGATAACCGTAAAGGACTTATAAAGATTAGTCTTATAGAATCAGGGAATCAGTTGCACCTAGAAGTGTCAGATAATGGCATAGGTAAAAACTATCATGAAAAGATGGAGGGGACGGGCTTTGGCACTCAATTAATTGAATTACTCACCAGGCAATTAGAAGGCAAAATGTCCTTAAGTGTTAAGAAAGGAACATCAGTTTCAATTGAATTTCAAAACCATAAAGCAGCATAAGCATGGATAAGTTAATTAGAATTTTAATAGTGGAAGACGATATGATTATCGCGGCGAATCTTTCATTACAATTAACAAAGTTAGGTTACGAAGTTATAGGTATTGTTTCCCGGGGTGAAGATGCAATTAGTAATGCAAGTCAAAACAAACCTGATATCATTTTGATGGATATAAATCTTAAAGGTGCTATAGATGGTATAGATGCAGCAATTGCTATTCATGCGCAAAATGAAATACCCATAATATACTTAACTGCCAATAATGATGACGGCACTTTTTCCAGGGCAAAAGAAACGCAACCCTATGCTTTTATTTCCAAACCCTTTAATAAATTAAATCTTCAGCGCACGATTGCACTTGTTGTTGAGAAATTAAAGGATAACGAAACTTTAAAACACTACCAGAATCAAAATAATTTACAGGTTTTACCAGATCGGATTTTTGTCAGGCATAATGGAAAAATGGTTAAAATATTGTTAGACCAAATTCTTTATATTGAGGCTGAACGAAACTATTGTAATATTATTACTGCAATAGGTAAGTATCTGGTTGTAAGTACTTTAAAGACAATTGAAAATGAATTAAAAGATAGCTGTTTTATACGTGTCCACAGGTCATTTATTGTTAACATATGTAAATTGGATATTGTAGCCGATAGCCATCTCGAGATAGACAGAAAGGTAATTCCAATAAGTAAGTCATATAAGGAATTTTTACTTGGAAGATTGCATACTATTTAACAGTTAGGATTACAACTTTCTTCACTAAAAAGCTTACTCATTTAAATCTTTTTAATTGTGTTTTTTTTCATGGTATCTGCAATGGCATGCCCACCACTGGCATCTCGATTTTCTAACTCCTCGATTATTTTCGGATGATCGTGTTCACGTCCCTGCGATAGCTTATAAGCTGCCTGTATTTCTTTGATTTCAATCTCAAAACCTATAACGCCTTTAACTTGCCTGAGCGTTTTCTCAGACAAATTATTAAGCGATATGGGATTTTCCGATTTTCGCTCATATTTGTCTACCAGTTTATGAAGAGAAGCCATCAGCGCCTTCTCGTCCTGAATTTTTAATAATCCGTAGATATGTACTGCAATATAATTCCAGGTAGGAACTTCTTCTTCCAGATACCAGGATGAAGAAACGTAAGTGTGTGGCCCGTTAAATATGCAAAGTACTTCCTTGTCTTCAACAAAATATTTCCATTGTGGATTTGCCTTTGCAATATGGCCTACAAGGATGTCATTCCCATTGCTGTTCTTATCTAATTCTAATGGGATATGAGTGGCCCAGTGTTTACCATTTATATGATTTATTAAAATGCCAAAGGAATTATTAATAATGAATTCCTTAACTTCTTTAAGATTTTCATTTTTGTAGTGTTGTGGGATATACATAGGTCTACCGTTACTTATTCTCCACCAAAGGAAGTTCTAAATTACAATTAGTCACTCAAAATCTACAGTTCAGGACATCTTTTTTATTTCTGGACGGATTTTGGGTCATTTTTGAACCATAAACCTTTAAATCTCCTAAAAATGAAAAACACTTTCTTACTAATATCTTTCTTTATAGGGCTAACTGTATTTGGACAAGATAAATATACCAAAGGGATGCAACAGGCATTTACACTTTGGGGGGAGGGAAAGGCAACAGAAGCGTCCAATCTTTTTGAAAGGATTGCGATGGCGGAATTAGATAATTGGTTGCCCTATTATTACATAGCTCAGGTAAATACCTTTCGCTCATTTGGTGAAACAGATAAAGAAAAGATAAGCCAGCAGCTGGAAAAGGCCCAGGAATCCATTGATCTTGCCATGGCCATATCGCCTCAAAACCCCGAAATACTTATACAGCAGGCATTGATTCATACGGCCTGGATAGCTTTTGATGGGGCTACCTATGGAATGACCCTTTCAGCGAAAAACGTTGCTATTTATGCAAAGGCATTAGGTCTGGCCCCCAATAATCCCAGAGTGGTTTTATCCAAAGCTGAATGGGACATGGGTTCTGCTAAATACTTTGGAAAGGATACGACTCCTTATTGTAAAGATGTTGAGCGGTCATTGGAACTTTTTGCTAACTTTAAACCTGAAGGACCATTTTATCCTAATTGGGGAAAAGAAAGAGCAACAATGATTCTCAATGAATGCCATAATAAGGAAGTTAAATAGAAAACTAATACAGCTCAACAGAAATGAAATATCTGGGTAAGACATTGATGGTAGGATTATTGGTAGGATTAGTCTTATCTGTCATTTTTATTTGTATTGAATTTTTTGCAAATGGTTCAGTTCAATTTGACAAAGAATTTTATGTAGGTATAGGGTATAATTTTCTTTATTCCGTGATACTGACCATTATTAACAGCTCTTTTTTTGATTATTTAAATCATCGGGTTGTTTGGAAAAAATACGGCAGGTACAGACTGGTTATAGGAGCCGTTGGAGGAATAGTTCTAACTATGATTGGTATTCTTTGGATACGAATATTGATCCGGATGGGGTTCGAAGGCGGCAGTTGGGAGGAGTTTCTCGCTGGAGAAAGGACTATCCATTACCTTATAGCACTAATAATTACCATTGTAGTCTCTGTTTTTTTTCATGCTTTTTACTTTTACCGGGCTCTACAGGATAAAAAGGTCAAGGAGCAAAAGATAATTGCAGGGACAGCTTCCGCAAAGTTCGATGCTTTAAAGAATCAGCTAGATCCTCATTTTTTATTTAATAGTCTTAACGTACTTACCAGTTTAATTGAGGAGGATCCTGATCAGGCCCAAAAATTTACCACATCTCTTTCTAAAGTGTACAGGTACGTTCTGGAACAAAAAAACAAGGATCTTGTAACTGTTGACGAGGAACTTCAGTTTGCAAGAACATATATACGATTACTAAAAATGAGATTTGAAGACAGCATTGTCTTCGATATTCCGGAAAAATGCAGTAATCCTGAAGCCAGGATAGTACCACTTTCCCTGCAACTCTTGCTGGAGAATGCCGTTAAACACAACGTTGTCACCAGCACAAGACCTTTACATATTAAGGTGTTCGAAGAAGGAGAGTCACTTGTAATTCAGAATAATTTGCAAGAGAAACAGGTGGTGAAGAAGAGCAGTGGGGTAGGGCTCAGGAATATTCAACAGAGGTATAGTATCCTTTCGGACAAAGAAGTTCAAATTAAAAAGACCTCAAAGGATTTCACAATTTTATTGCCCATGCTTACAAAGATGGTTAGCATGAAGGAATCACAGCAAATCTATATCAGTGATAAAAGATATCAGAAAGCTAAAGAACGAGTAGAGGCAATTAAGGGTTTCTATGGAAATCTTACTGCATATTGCATTGTAATCCCTTTTTTGGTGTGGTTAAATTTTAGGTCAACCAGCTTTCCATGGGCAATTTTTCCTGCGCTGGGATGGGGTTTTGGACTTTTAATGCACGGAATGGAGGCTTATGGTTATAATCCTTTATGGGGGAAGACCTGGGAGGAAAAGAAGATAAAAGAGTTAATGGATAATGATGAGTTTTAGGAAGGGTATCTGTCAATTCAAAATTACAATTCATCGGTATAATTAAACGATTGAGAAACTTAAATTTAGAAGGTTGTCCAATATTTCGGATTTTTGATTTGTAATTAATAACAGAATCATTTATCAAACAGGAATCATGGAAAACAACAGAAAAGAAGCCAGTTATTTAAGGGCAAAAGAACAAGTAAAAGCTATTAGGGAATTTTGTGTCAGTAGTATTTTATACTGTATTGTTATCCCTGTTCTAATATGGATAAATTATCAGACTACAAGTTTTCCCTGGGCAGTGTTTCCGGCTCTTGGCTGGGGCTTTGGCTTGGTATTAAAAGGTATGGCTGCCCATGGAATTAACCCTTTGTGGGGGAAGGTATGGGAGCAAAGAAAAATACAGGAATTAATGAACAAGGAAGGTTTTTAAACTTCTCTGAAACCGATTCCCTAAGTTGACCATTTTTAGGACAACACTAAAAAATAAATAACTATTAACATAAATATCATGGAAGATTATAACAAAGAAAACAAATACCTGAGAGC
>CAJQNH010000033.1 GCA_905479615.1 uncultured Eudoraea sp. | reverse complement strand
CGGATTAGAATAAAATTATCTGAAACCCCCATTTCCACCTTGTATTTTTCCTTCATTAACAGATTGTGTTTTTCCCTCTTTTCCACCTTGTATTTTTCCTTTTTGGGCCAAAGTTTTTTACCCAGGTTTATGTATACGTATTTCCCAAAAGGATTCATTGCAAAACCAATAATATAGGATATAATAATTATAACCGAACCATCACCCGCTTCAATCTTTGCATTTGTTCCTAGCCAGGTGAAAAGTTCATCAGGGGCTATTGGCGCATATAGAAGAGATAACGAGAAAAAAACTATCATTCCTGGTATTACATGGCCAAAAAAGTCATAGGTTAACTTAACAAGGTTATTCATAGGATAAAGATATAATTTTGATTAATCAACCAGTCTAAATGCAAATAGTATGTACTTCCCTCAATGCTAACATATACGCCAGGCTTTCTTCTGCATTTTCAAACACTTTATATTTTTTAAACCTTAAAAGTGATTCTTCCGTAACCCCGTTAAGTTTTATGCCAATAATATATTTATTCAGGTTCTCAGCTTTTTTAAATTCCCAATTTATATGTTTACTTTCAAAAGTATGGTTCCCCAATAAAAAGACTACAAAGTGAGATATTGAAAATTTATCATACACATTTTTTTTCCATTTAGGATTTCGGTCGGTTTCTTCTAAGACTACAAGAGAATTTTGTGATTTATTTTTTAATCTATTTATCACTTTAATACCCTCATAGTCATCAATACTTCTAAAACATACAAACAAGTTCATTGGGTAATAAAATGTCTTTTACAACCACAATATAAGCATTTTGAAATATCCCTGTTTGGTAAGATTTTTTGAAATTCTTTTGATTCTAAACTTTTCAAAAGAAACTGAACTTTTTTCAACCTCAAAGGCATAAGCTTAACTTACCCAAGATTATTATTGAGAGAGGCAATAAAAAGAGACGATGTAATAATAAAGATATTAGGAATTTTAATATTCGACTAGAGCATACAGAATAAAACCCCTCCAAATTGGAAGGGGATTTTTATATTTTCAGCCATAGGCTGATGATTCTGTTAAGAAGTATTAGCCGATTAAAGCTTTAACTTAAAGAAATATTATTTAGCTTAATATCCCCCAAAGGCCTATAAGAACGCCAAGGGCTATTAATGCCAATAATACCTCTAAACTAATATTCAATACTGAAAGAATAGTATTTAAAATGGGGTGTTTGTTTGAATTCGATTCCATAGCGACTGTTTTTAAATTCATAATTTTTGTTAGTAATAAGTTACGATTTCTTGTGGTGACTGTAGACAGAATTGTTGTGAAAGCACCAAAAGTTGTGGTTTAATCGTGCTTTTTATCCATTTCATCGGTAAAATGCCATTATCAGGATAAATAGGATGTTCATTTTCTATTATCCAATTCTTCCTCAATAAGCTTGCTAAGAAATATAATTTTTGCCAGAAGGGCCTTATGAAATTCTATAGCTTCAGCATGTTTTACAAGAAACATGGCTACTATCCATTCTTGTTCTCTAAATTCTTCTGAAGTGGGGTCATTAATATATTCCCATTCCTTAGTATTAAACATATAGGGTTTGTCAAAGATAAATGAACGTTTTTTTGAATACTTTCTAGGGTAGACTCGCAGGGATGAACTTAATAAATTAGAGTGGTAATCATTAAATTCCTTAATCCTCGAAGCGGCATATTCATAATCTCTATGGAGCGCAATTAAGCTATCTTTTACTTGTTGATTTTTGAAGATACTTAATTTGCCAGCATTGTTTAACTCCAGATAGGTTGAATTCTGGATCACTAAATTTTCAGTTCTATCTGTAAATAATTCCACTAATGCTACATAGTCTTCCTTACTCTTTTGTTCTTCGTAAGCCTTGTGAATGTATTGATAACTCAACTCCATAACTTGTTTACATTCCACTATTTGTCGATTGAAATAACGTGTATCTGCCTTAAGGTCAGTAAGAATCCGCTCCAAATATTCGAGCTCCAGAACTTCTTCTTTGCGATCTTCATTCCAATTATTTATGCTCAAAGCAATGAGTATACCAACTACTACTAAGACAATTTCTCCCACGGCATAAAATAAATATTTGCTGAACTTGTTATCAGTTAGTAGACGATGTCGGATTTTTTTAAAAAATACTAGCATTTTTATCTATAGTTTCTAAGGAGACTGTTGCCCCAAAGGATGCCCTATTCAATAGCTGCCAATTCGGTTCCCTTTAACCAGTAAATTTCTAAAACAGGAATCATGCAGGAAATGATCAGGATCATCTGTGCTTAGAAGAAATCCAGTCTATAGGTTAAGCCGGATTATTATTTGGTTTTTTAAGCCCCAACAAGATTTAGGTCTGTTATCAGGGTAACCCCGGGATGTTTCCATAAAATACTTGCGGGAAATTTTGGGGTGACGACCTTTTTGAGCCATTCGGAATAAATACCTTTTTTTTCAGTTCCGGTTACAATAAATAAAATCTCTTTTGATTCCAGAATTGATTTAATACCCAAAGTTACCCCAAATTCAGGGGGTGTTTTCTCTAAGCTAATCATATTGTGATTCCTGGTTGATGGCGCCAATTCAGAAACATAGCATTCATCAGAAGGCCAATTTTCTTGAGGTTCTATAAAACCCAAATGCCCGTTTTTCCCCATTCCTAAAATAAGGATATCCAGAGGGCCTTTCTTATCAAGTTTTTTTTCCATAAAATGGGCGGCACCCTCTGCCTCAATTTTACTTTCAGGAAGAGTTAAACCAGGAGAAAAATAATAGGCTCTTTCCGGAGCTATTTCCCATGGGATTCTTACCTCTTTTTCAATGTAACTCATACAGCTATGGTGATATTCGGATAATCCTACCCATTCATCCAATTGAAACAAGGAAAGAGATTTGGTGTCCAGGTTAGCTGTTTTTGCGATATTGCGATATACTCCCAATGGAGAATTTCCGGTAGCAACGCCAATCTTGCTCAAAGGGGTTTTTCTTATCCTCTGGTTTAACCAGTTAGCAGCAACATTGCTTAATTCGTTATAATCTTTACATTGATGTATTGTCATTAATACCAGGCTATTTCACCATTATAAGGAACGCAGCCTTTGTAGTATCCAGGAATGGGGTTGTATCTTAATGCTTCAGTGATCCCTGTTTCAGATGAAAAATACCCCCACTGTGTAAGGGACTTTATGTCCTTAAAATAATGACGAATTTTTAGGGTTGCCGAATTAGCTTCCTTGTCTAGTTGCTCAATTACTTTATATTTTTTTTGTGTTGAAAAATCTAGAAATCCATCTTTAAGTAATTGGTTTAACCCTACTAAAATTCTGTCCTTATTTTCAATTTCATAACAATCTTCTACAATCAGAGCGATAAAATAATGAACATTCGCCTCTTTGGCTCCCGGAGATTCGTCTGTTTCAGGTAAAATAATTTCGACAATCGCACCCAGGAGAGATTGATATTCTTTATTAAATAATGATATAGAGCTACCATAAGTACAACCTTCCAAAATCCAGGAAAAGGGTATAAAACTTCCTGCAGACCACCGGGCTAAAATCCCCATAGCATTTCTGCGATTTATTTTTTCCATAATAAGTAAGGTTTTTTGGCATCAGTTTTAAAAGGCATCATGATCTTTTTTCCTTCTCCTGCGGAAGCATAAGCCGCAAAAAGGACTTCTAATACAGCCCTGCCATCTTCCCCTGTAACCAAAGGGGTAAGATCATTTTTTACACAGTCTACAAAATGCGCCATCTCCTGTGGAAATCCATAGTTCCAAAGTTCTTCATACATAGTAAAACTCCAGCCTTTTGTGTTTCCTGCTTCTTCCACAGCATAACCTATCCCTTTTTCACTATAGGTCAGGATAGAATTTCCCTGCAGGACATCTGCGTATGCAACCCCTTCACTACCATGTATTTCCGCTTTATCATCCATCCCTCCTTTTTTAATCCAGCTTTCTTCT
>CAJQNH010000032.1 GCA_905479615.1 uncultured Eudoraea sp. | reverse complement strand
CCCTTTGACTGCAAAGTCTTTAAATTCTTTAAAAAGTTTCATTGTTTCTTATTTTAAGCCGTCAAAGATATCTGTTAATGCTTATAGTGCAAAACCTCTCTAAAAAATTCTAAACTATTTTAAAAATGATATCTTTAAAGTACTAAAATCAAATGACAATGGACCTACAGACACTTTATCAGAAAGCTATAAAATTTGCGGGAGAAAAACATGAGAATCAAAAGGTGCCAGGGAGCCAGTCAAGTTATTTGGTTCATCTGTCAAACGTGGCCATGGAAATAATGATTGCTGCCCAACATACAGATAACTTTGATGAAGGTTTTGCCTTACAGGTGGCGCTTTTACACGATGTGCTGGAAGATACTACCACAACATTTAATGAACTGAAGGCCGCTTTCGGAAATAAAATTGCCGATGCCGTTTTAGCCTTATCCAAGGATGAAGTACTCGAAGCTGAGGCTCGAATACCTGATAGTTTAGAACGTATAAAATTACAACCCAAAGAAGTTTGGGCGGTGAAATTGGCAGATAGAATCACAAATATGCAAGAGCCTCCTGCGCATTGGGATAAAAATAAACGAATGACTTACCTTAAAATGGCAGGTATCATTCTATTCGAATTAAAAGGTGGCAATGCCTATCTTGAAAACAGATTGGAAGAAAAGATCATTGACTATCAGGCATATATATCTGTTGATGGTTCTTAGTTGACGGAAAGCACCTGTTTTGTAAAAATGTTCTTTATTAACATAAAGAATGTTATTTTTAGTCCTTTTGGCTTGATCCAAATGAAGCTTTAGCGAATTCACGAATTCCTTAATACAAATAGAGAATGGGTGAGTAAAAGAACGAAACCTGCCTGCCGGCAGACAGGAGTTCAAGGCTGATTTTCTTTTTCTGTGCATCTTTTCGAATATTTTTACTCCACCATAGCCCAACTAACCTATAAACTAATACAACAATCTTAACTTTAAATTCTCTTCTACCTTAATCTCTCCTGAGTTAAGTAAGGTATTGTCTGAATGCGTATTGTTTTTGGCTCCCCATAAGAGTGCAACCATCTTTACGGGGTTATTTTCAAAAGTGTTTTTTGAGATATCTACGTTTACAATACCGTAAGAATTGATAAGGATACCTGCCTTGGCTTCTTTGCCAGAGTTGGTAAAAGTGCTGTTCTTAACAGATAAAGACCCTCCAATGGTAGATTCATCATATCCTCCGCGATAATAATCGATAGGGCTAGCATTGATTTGATCAAATGTACAGCCGTCTATAAGCAGGTTTTCTACATTGTAATCACCTTTATCATTGATTTCTTCAGACAGTTCGATCCCGAAGGCACAATTGGTAAAACGGGTATCAACAAAGCTTATGTGTTCAGAAAAAGATTCCTTATAGGCTTTAAGAATGTATTTAAAACCGTCTACCTCAACTTTACTGGTGTGAATATTATACAAGCTTGACATATTATCTTTTAAGGAGGCAAACGCCATTTGAATCCCTGATCCTTTCAAACTTACACCTTCCAATACAAGGTCTCCTTTTGGATGCATCTCAAACAGGGCTGTATCTTCATTTCCTTCAAATTTCAGAACCGGTTTAGCTCCAGTTTCATTTGACTTGATGGTTAGGTTTTTATCAATTTTCAAAGAAGCCGGAATTTTATAATTACCAGAGCTTAGACTTAAAATATCGCCATCTTCAGCTTTAGCTATAGCAGCAGTTAAAGCACCCTTTTTTGGCTTAACATTAATAACTTTGCCTTCCTTCTCAACTCGTTCATTAGAATAATAACTTGTTCCGTATTTTGATTTGTCCAGAATTTCTGGATTTACACCATCCGAAGCAATTATAGCACCCGGGCCATTTGAACCGGCTCTGGAATTGCCAAATATGTCTTTTGTGATTTTATCAAATTCAAATCCAGGATACAATTCAGTTCCTTCTAATTGAGGTTCTGGAACGAAAATAACATCACTGATTCCTTTGATTTTAAAATCATCAGCCACCAGGCCCTGGTTCTCTTTAAAAGCCATACCCTGATTATTGATCAGGTTGTTTTTGAATAGTACGCCATCAATAGAGTCATGCGCTACAATAGGATGGGCATCTCCTTTTTCATTATAAATCAAGTTATTTGCCACAACAGTTCTAATAGCCCTGGCTGATCTGATTTCTGAAGCAGGTAAGACATCTTTTTGGCTAATATTGGTTCCTACACCAAAGTGCCATGGAGACGTACAATTGACATAGCTATTAAAAGCCACAACTACATCAGTTACCTGATTATATCGATTTAGTGGTGATTTTGGAATACCATTCATCACAGCTAGTGGGCTTCGAAAACTACTTCCTTTTAAATTATAAAAATAATTATTAACGATCCAATGCCCCGTATTGATAACCCTGATACCACCTATTTGATCTGAAGCATCATCTCCTATAAAATAGTTTCCGTCAATCATACAGTAATTTCCATGTCGCATCACCAAAGAACCTTCCGATTTATAAAAGACATTATTCCTAAATTCATTAAAATTAGTTTTACTCGAGATCACTTCGACTTCACCATTACATCTTTCAAATAAGTTATTGGCAACTAAAGTATTACTTGGTGACATGGAAGAATAACTGTCACCTAATTGTATGGTTTCACCACTCGGCCCACCTTTTGGAGGTCTTGGTCCAAAATGGTTATTGGTAATCTGGTGGTAATTTCGGATACTTTTATTTCCTTTTATATCTACTCTTACGGTTGGTCCGCGATTTGATTTTCCGGCGATATAACAATGATCCATGGTATTATGCCTTCCGTGAAACTCAACCCAACGATCTACTCTGTCTCGCTTTAGTTGATTGTAACCGAGGATCACTGAATTAATGAAGCTGCAATGGTTCGCTACCGTATCTTTATGCGTTCTAAATTCAACCACTACATTTGACGGGGTTTGACCATTTCTAAAAAACAAACCGCTGGCAATCAGGTACTCTCCACCGAATTTTAAATCAGACTTCCCTTCAAGAAAAACCTTACCAGGTGTTTCAGCTCTCAATGTAATAGGGTTTTCTTCGGTACCCTGACCCGTAAATTTTATTTGAACATCTTTCCAAATACCATCAGCCATGACAATCTCATCTCCTGGTTCTGCATTGTTCAACGCTGCTGTCAGTGCTTCAAAATCTGCAACCAAGATGCCTTGTCCATGTACTACCTCAGTAGACGATAAAAAAAGGACTATGAAAGAACAGACTATTATTAATTTACGGTTCATGATGATGTGTTTTTAAAATAGATATTTTAGAAATAGGCTTGTAAGCCAAGAATGCCGCTATACGACACCAAACAAGAAAATATAAAAGCCAAAACAAGACCTGAATTGATCAATATGCCGGTTTTATACGATCCCATTAATTTTTTGTTATTGATCAATAAAATAATCCCCAGAATTACGACGGGTAAAACAAACACGTTGAAAACCTGCGATATGATTTGAATTTCAATGGGGTTAGCTCCAAAAATTGGAACAATTAATGCTACCAAACAAGCAATGGCCGTGATAATTCTAAATTGTTTTGAATTTGTATCCAACTTTCCAGACTGGTAATCAGCCAAAAGAAGGGGTGCGATCAAAAGACATGGAAAAATAGACGATAGCCCGGCGCTTAAGGTTCCGAAAAAAAACAAGGTCATCGCAAATTTCCCTGCTATAGGCTCCAAGGTATTCGCCATGTCTAATACTTGTTTAACCGGCATATTCTGATGGAATAATGCCCCACTTGCAACCGCCATAACCGAACCACTTATCGTAAAAACCAAAATTGCCGCAATAATGGCATCCTTTTTTTGTTGGACAAGGTTCTTGATGGTCCAGCCTTTTCCTTGTACAAAAAGTGGACGGGATAAAAAGGTTGCAGCGGCCATAGTAGTGCCTACAAAAGCAGCTACCATTAATTTACCACCTTTAACATCAGGAATACTAGGAACCAATCCTTCAATGATTTCTATTGGCTGAGGATATACAAAAAAGAGTGATACTAAAAATGACAAGCCCATGATGGTCACAAAGATCACAAGGATCTTTTCAAAGAAGGTATACTTACCGACCAGCAATAGGCCGTAAAACACGGCAATTATCACAACAGCTATGCCCAACACCATTTTATACTTATACGGACCCACTTCAGGGAAATAGACATTGGCCAATTCAAAAATAATATTAGCTGATATACCAAGAATACCCATCAGGCTATTCCATTGCCCAAAAGTAATTCCGATGATGATCAGAATAGCAATGATCTTGCCTCCTTTGATATGTTTCTTAAAACTGTAAAGTGCTGTTTCACCCGTTAGTAAAGCATAATTGCCATATACAAACATCAAAAGCCCAGAAAACAGGCAGCTTAGTAGTAACACCCATAACAGTTGCATACCATAGGTACTCCCTGCTACAATCATTGAGGTTACACTTCCGGTGCCAATTGTATATCCGATAGCAAATATACCAGGCCCAAAACTCAATAAGAGCGCCAAAGCTTTCTTTAAGAAATTGTTCCCTGCATTATCTGCTTTAGCGCTGCTCATTTTTCTACTTGGATGAAGATTTAATGCCTTGAATCAGGTCAATTGAATTTTGCACCACACTTTGGATCTTTTCAAGATCAAAATTTCCCTGAGCATCCTTTTTGATCAATTTTGATCCCATTCCTACACAGGTTACCCCTGCATCGAACCAGCCTTGTAAATTTTCTTTATCTGGAGAAACACCACCTGTTGGCATGATACTCGTCCAGGGTTGTGGACCTTTAATTCCTTTTACGAAATTGGGTCCATAAATATCACCAGGAAATAATTTCACTATTTCACATCCCAGCTCTTCTGCTTTTGTGATCTCGGTCAAAGTACCACATCCCGGAGACCATAAAACTTTACGTCTATTACAAACTATGGCAATATCCTCTCTTAATACAGGTGTAACAATAAAGTTTGCACCTAAAGCCATATACCTTGAAGCAGCAGCTGCATCTGTTACTGAGCCAACTCCCATGACCATACCTGGTAAGTTTTTAGTAACATATTTTACCAATTCACCAAACACTTCATGTGCAAAATCTCCCCTTGCCGTAAATTCCAGTAGCCGAGCACCTCCGTCATAACAAGCTTTCACCACTTTCTTACTGGTTTCAACATCCGGATGATAAAACAAAGGAACAAGTCCGGTTTCCTTCATCACATTCGCTACTTCTATTCTTGTAAATTGTGCCATTTTATTATAATATTTAATTCCAATTTAAAATTTTCTTTACATCAAATGCCTCAGGGTCATCAACATATTTTTTAGCATCTTCGTAATCATAGGGTCTAATATAAATCAAATTATTGATGAATAGTTGTGCCATATCCGATTCTATATCGACCAACCTAGGAGGAACTTTCCCATTTTCATCTTCAAAATCCTCCAGATACAAAGGCAAAATATCGCCTTTTGAATCAGCGCTGACAATACAACCTGATATGCCTTCATCGAACAGCTTCTTAACTCCAATTCCCAATAAAGTGCATAAGGTTAAATCAAAAGCAATCGGATTACAACACCTTAATTCATAACCGATTTCAACTGGCCGAGATTTAATATCTAACCCTAATTCTCTTAATTTTGTTTGTAACAGGAAATTAAAAATATGTGATTTACTTACATTTCCCAGTTCCGGATGACCATGAGCATCATAGGTGAAATTAATACCTGAATTTTTTATTTCGCTCTCCTTCATAAAATGGAATACGCCTTCGCTCACCATTGCAACGCCATATTCTATTCCTCTGATTTTACTTTTGATTATAGATGAAATGATCATATTGATCAATTTATCGAAGGTAATTGACGTTTTATTAAACATCTCAGGAATGATCATTATAGGAAAATGACATGCCGACGCAATGCCAAAAGCTAAATGACCCGCAGACCTTCCCATTGCCGCCACCACAAACCAGTTCTCACTGGTTCTTGCATCTTCATATACCGTGTTCCCAATACGAACTCCTTCGTCTTTGGCAGTGTGAAACCCAAAAGTTGGGTTTCTATCGGGTAAGGGCAAGTCATTATCGATAGTTTTCGGTACATGAATATGTGCTACGTCAAGTTCTTGTTGCGCTAGAAATTTAGCCAATCTGCCAGCAGTTGAAGCGGTGTCATCACCACCTATAGTCACCAAAAGTTTAACATTATTTGTCTTAAAAAAATCTATTCTAAAATCGCTGTCCTTTGGCTTAAATCTGCTCATAACCAAGGAAGATCCTCCACGACTAAAAATCCTGTCAGCCTCAGCAAAATCAAATATCTTAAGATCGGGTTTTTCAGAAAGTATTCCCTGGAACCCACGATGAACCCCAATTACCTGAAATCCGTCTTTTAAAAAGGTTTTAGCCAAAGTGCTAATAACCGTATTTATTCCAGGAGCCGGACCTCCACCGCATATGATAGCTATAGATTTATTCATGTATAAAAAGAGCCAGAGAATTAACCAAGCCCTTTACGTATATATTATCTTGCTACTCTACCGGAAGCGTCACCTCCCATTAATTTTTCTACTTCAGGTACTGTTACCAGGTTCGCATCTCCCTTAATTGTATGTTTTAGGCAAGAAGCAGCTACGGCAAAATCTAATGCATTTTGATCATCTTCCGGGTACTTGAGTAATCCATAGATCAATCCTCCCATAAATGAATCTCCACCCCCAACACGATCAACAATATCAGTAATCTGATACTGTCTGGTTTCATACATTTTAGCACCATCATATAATACTCCGGCCCATGTGTTATGAGAGGCAGAAATAGAACCTCTTAATGTTGTAATCACCTTCTTTGCTTTCGGAAATTTTTCCATCATTTGCTCACAAACCGATAAAAAAGCTTCTGCTTTCACGTCATGACCTTGTGTGGTAATATCCAAGCCTTCCGGTTTTATCCCAAAATGCATTTCTGCATCTTCTTCATTACCAAGAATTACGTCACAATATGAGGTTAATTCAGTCATGATCGTTTCGCGATCTCCACCATACTTCCACAATTTAGCTCTATAATTCAGGTCAGTTGATATCGTAATTCCCATATCACTAGCAATTTGAACCGCCTCTAAACATGCGTCTGCTGCACCTTGAGAAATTGCAGGTGTTATACCAGTCCAATGAAACCAGGCAACGTCTTTGAAAACCTCTTTCCAATCGATCATCCCAGCTGTAATTTCACATATTGCAGAATGTGCTCTGTCATAAACAACTTTAGATCCTCGAGATACTGCACCCGTTTCTAAAAAATAGATACCTAATCGATCTCCTCCGTAAATAATCTTATCTACTCCTACACCCCTTTTTCTCATTTCCATCATGGCACATTGACCGATATCATTATCTGGTAATCGGGTTACAAAATCTACCGGAACACCGTAATTTGCGAGGGAAACAGCTACATTAGATTCTCCACCCCCATAAACAACATCAAACTGATTCGCCTGAGAAAACCTTAAAAATCCTGGAGGAGCCAATCTTAGCATGATTTCTCCAAAAGTTACTACTTTTTTCATTTCTGATTATTCTTTAATTTTTTTAACTGAAGGCCAAACCTCCATTTATATCTACATTATTTCCTGTTAAAAATGAAGCTTCATCACTTGCCAAATAGGCTACCAGATCAGCTACTTCTTTGGCAGAACCTTCTCGACGCAAGGGTGTTGCATTGGCAACATTAATCCGTACCTGATCTTTTGTAAAATCATCATGGAATTTTGTTGCAATCATGCCAGGACAAAGTGCGTTTACACGAATGCCTTTAGGTCCAAGTTCTTTCGCCATTGCTTTGGTAAATGTACTTACAGCACCTTTAGACGAAGCGTATAAGGCAGATCCTCCACCACCGCCATCTCTTGCAGCTTGCGAAGAAATATTAACAATTGAGGCTCCATTACTCATTATCGATTCGAAAGCCTGCATTGTAAAAACAACAGACTTGAAATTGACATCCATTACCAAGTTGTAAAACGATGCATCAAATTCCTGCAGTGTTCGACGTTCGAAAAGGCCTCCCGCGTTGTTAACTAAAATGTCGATTTTATTTCCAAATGCCTCAACAGCCTTTGTCTTTAAATTCTCAACATCTTCTTGATTTGATACATCGGCTTTGACTGCAATCGCCTCTCCACCAAGCGATTTTATTTCTTCTACCGTTTTATGGGCACCAGTTTCAGAACTAAAATAGTTTACCACTATTTTCGCCCCTTCTTTTGCAAGTTTAACAGATATTGCTTTTCCAATATCTCTTGAACCTCCAGTTACCACCGCTACCTTTCCTTTTAACTTCATTTTATTATTTTTATATTCCTAATCCTTGACCACCCGTAATTTGAATGGTTTCTGCGGTAAGGAAAGAAGCATCATTACTTACCAGGAATGAAACAACAGATGCCACTTCTTCTGGCTGACCTAATTTTCCTAACAAAATATTATTCTTCCAAGAAGCAAAAACTTCAGGTTTTGTCGATTTAATTTGGGCATGAAATGGCGTGTCTATCGTACCAGGAGAAACCGCGTTCACTCTAATTCCATATTCTGCTAAATCTTTAGCCAACGCTCTGGTTATCGCTTGAACTCCTGCCTTAGATGTTCCATAGATACCAGCTCCAGGACCACCTGCATTCCATGCTGCAATTGATGTATAGTTTACTATGGACGCATTTTTACCCTTTTTAAGAAACGGAATAGCCGCTCTTGAAGCAAAAAATGTTGAGTCGAGATTTAAAGCCATGACAAATCTATAAAATTCTGTTGTCATTTCTTCAAACCTGGATCTTCCACCCAATCCACCCGCGTTATTAACCAATACGTCAATTTTTCCGTATTTTTCTCCAATCGCGGTGATATTTGATGTTACTGCTTCTTCGTCAGTCACATCAAAACCATAATACTCAGCAGTAATTCCTTCTTCAGTTAATTCTTCTATTCTCTTTGCCCCTTCTTCATCTTCAATACCATTTAAAACCACGGTATATCCATCATGACCTAGTCTTTTTGCAACTTGAAAACCAATTCCACCTGTAGCTCCAGTTATAATTGCTATTTTACTTTCTAAACTCATTTTTTTATATTTTGATATTATTTATTTTTATTCTTTAACAGGCCCTATAACTCTGATTAATCCAAATAAGGCCAACAATGACAAGGGAATAGTGATTGCAATCACTATAAATGCCGGGGTATAGGTATTGGTCGTAATTTGACCGATAAACCAATTCATTACCATCACAGAAACAGCTGCAACTGTTCCGGCCAGTCCTGCAAGAGAACCAACTGACGGACCTTTAAATAAGTCACTTGAAATAGTTTGAATATTTCCAATTGCAAATTGAAATCCAAATAAAACCAAGGTGGCTATATAAATAAAGGTCATAAAGTTATTTTCGTTTACGAAGAAAATAATCCCTAATAATCCAGTGAAAATCATGATGCCCCCTAAGGTAATTGTAATCTTACGTGATGCATTTACAGATCTGGATTCCATTAATTTTCCTGATACCCAGCCTCCTACAATACTTCCTGCAGCACCTCCCAGATAAGAAATCCAAATCGTTGATCCAATTTGCTCTATGCTTAGACCAAACTTTGAATTCAAATAAATTGGCATCCAACCTACAAAAAACCACCAGATAGGCTCGATAAAGAATCTGCAAAGCAATAAACCCCACGACTCTTTATAACTTAAAATTTTTCCCAATGGTAAACTTTTGATTTTTCCTGTGTCTAGTAATTCATCTTTATCAATTCTATCCGAAACGATCAGATTCCTTTCCTCTTCTGTAATCCAAGGATGTTTTTCTGGAGTTGACTTATTGAGAAACAACCAAGGGATTACCCAAAGCAACCCGACGGCTCCAAGAATGATGTAGGTAGTTTTCCAACCAAATTGAGCATAAAGAAAAATGATTATAAATGGGGCAATCACATTACCAATAGATGCTCCAGAATTAAAAATTCCTTGAGCGATAGCCCTTTCTTTAATAGGAAACCATTCTCCATTACTTTTAACCGCTCCAGGCCAGTTCCCAGCTTCTCCAAGACCTAACAAACCCCGAACGATTGACAAGGAGAACAAACCTCTTGCAAAAGCATGAAACATTGATGCCAGCGACCAAACAATAATTGATACCACAAAACCCATTCGAGTTCCGATTGTGTCATACAATTTTCCGGATAAAAATTTTCCGGCAGCATAAGTCGCCATAAATACATTAAGCATAATAGCATAGTCAGAATTGTCCATTCCCAAATCCTTTCCCATCTCTGGCCACAACAAGGCAAAGGCTGTTCTATCTATATAATTTATAACAGTGGCAATAAAAATCAATGTTATAATCCACCATCTTAATCCTTTTATTTTCATCTATTTAATTTTAATGAACGATGCTTTTAACACATAATTCTTTACTGAACAGAGTTTCACTCTTTCATTTATTTACTCTAATAAATATTACCTTTAGTGCTGATTCAAGAATTTCTTATGATTCCGGTTTCTCGATTTTTAATCGCATGAAAACCTAAAACTCCTCCGATTGAGCAAGTAATACTTCCCTCTATTTAATTATATCATTCTATGGAATTGTGCACTTCCATATCTATGTCATAGTCAACATAAGTCTATTATGAATGATAGCAATATGTGTATAAAGCTTCAAAATGCTTTTTCATTTTTTCTTTAGCCTTTTTGGGATTTTGTTCTGCAATGGCATCGTAAATATCCTGATGTTCTTTAATCCCTTTTTGCGCCTGATCTTCATCACAAACATGATATTTTTCAAAGTTAGTAATGATCTCAGGAGTTATTTTCAACATAAAAGTATTTAAGGTACTGTTTCCAGAGGCATTTGCCACTGCTAAATGAAACAACAAATCTTCTTGTACAGCATCTTCTCCTTTTAATACCTTATTGGAAAAAGCATTTAAGGCATTTTTGATTTGCTTTAATTCATCCTCAGACCTTCTCAAAGCAGCCAAACGAACAGACTTCAATTCCAATAAAATTCTAGTTTCAACAAGAGATTTAAAATCGGCTTCTTTCAATCGCAGAATATCGTCGATCATTCCATTCATGGCAATGACCCCAATATTAGCAACAAAAGTTCCGCTTTGAGGAATCGATTTTAACAAACCATAAAATTCCAATTTCTGAATGGCCTCTCGAATACTGCTTCTTGTAACACCAAATTTTTCTGACATCATTCGCTCAGAAGGCAATTTATCTCCAGGTTCAAGGTTTTTATAATTGATCAATTCCTTGATATTATAAATAATCTTGTTCTGAATCTCAGAATTCTCTGATTTTTTAATAATTTCTAAATTCATTCTGTATTCTAATTTACTACCGATTAACCAAACACTTTAGGTAAAATTAAGCAAAATATTTAGTTTAGTTTGATAAGTCTCGAACTTACTGGTTAATGGGAAACCAGTAAATTCAAAAGACTCATTCTCAAATTACTCAAATAATTAATCTACTCACTTTTACAAACAATTCTATTTTATTAATGTTGAACTTCAAGTTCATAATATTTTACCCTGGCAAAAGCACCTTCATCCTTTGTGGACAAGTAATTACCCGCCTTAAAATAATTCTCAAAAACACCCCATTTTTTCATGTCTTCATTTTCAATGACATAGGACTCATTATCATTTAATATTATTTCCATTTTCCCTGTAGAAACTTTTACTTCAAGAGTAAATTGATCAAATCCAATATACTCATCAAAATTAAAACCTTCATCGTCTCCCCAAGCATCTGTTTGAAGCAACTCTTCAAGAGTGGCATTTTTATTCTTAAGGTATTTACTTTTAACCCTTACAAATCCTTTGTACCAATATATTTTCAAAATAGGCGGTGCATTATTATCCTTCGCACCAATCAAGTCTTTTTGCTCATTTGATAGTCTACCATGAATCTGCATTACAATGGTTCTATGAAAATCACCATCACTTTCTTTAGATATTTCATCTAAAGCCAGTGTTCCTCTCATTCTTCCACCTTGATCAAAAGTCCAATTCTTACTTAGATCGCTTGGATCCAATAATTCTCTTAGTTCAGACCTCGAATAAGATGAATTTGCAGTTGAGGCTCCCGGATAGGTATAAAAAACAAGCGACCCGTCTAAAGAGTCATTATACATAAAGGGTTTCAACAAATCACTTTCACCATAGTTTAGAATCTCAGGTGGATAAACTTCCGTTGGATTACCAATCGGCAAAGTTACTTTCCAGTGGTTTAAATCAATATCAGGCAGCAAGTAACTGATTTCTTCAGGCGTTTCTTCAACTGGCAAGGTTTCTACAGGCGGTTGCACAATTACTGGTGCAATCGGTTCGTCATTACCTTGACACGCCATAGATAAAAACCCAATGACTGACAGACTTGTTAACTTAACACTATTTATTATTCCTTTTTTCAAACTACTATTTGGTATTTAGTACTTAATGACTAATCTCTAAATCAAAATATTTTACTTCTGCATGAGCACCTTTGTCTCTTGTCTGGAAATAATTTCCTGCTTTAAAATAGTTTTCAAATACACCCCATTTTTCAATGTGTATATCATCATATACTTTATATTCAGAATTATTCAGACCTACAACCAGTTTTCCTTCTGACACCTTAACTTCTAACGTAAAAGGTCTAAACTCAACCCTTTCTTCAAAATTAAAGCCTTTATCATCTTTCCAGGAGCCTGTTCTTAATATATCTGTATCAGACATGGAAAGGTCTTTTAGTTGTTTTGTTTTAACCCTTACTTTACCATTATCCCAATAGATTTTAAGAATCGGTGGCGCATTATTATCCTTTTGCCCGATCAAGTCACGTTGCTCATTGCTCAAACGTCCATGAATTTGCATGATCATTACCTTATGATACTTACCATCCTTGCCCTTTGATACATCACCCATGACCAACCTGCCTTTCATTTTACCACCCTGTTTAAAGGTCCAGTTCACATTATTATTTCCAGGTTCCATTTGCTCTCGCAGTTCTGATCTGGAATATTTTGTATTGGCTGTTGTGGCAGCAGGTTCTGCATAAAATACAAGCGTTCCTCTTACAGAGTCATTGTACATGTATTTCTTAAGCGTCTCATTGGTTGCATAGTCTAAAATCTCTGGAGGTTCCACTTCCGCAGGATCGCCTGCGGGAAT
>CAJQNH010000031.1 GCA_905479615.1 uncultured Eudoraea sp. | reverse complement strand
GGAAACGGTGGGAGTAGAAAAGAGAGGTGGTTACTATGATAAATCGGGTGCATTACGGGATATGTTCCAGAATCACCTTTTGCAAATTATCTCATTGGTAGTGATGGAACCGCCTATTGATGATAAAGCCGAAGAAATAAGGAATGAGAAAGTAAAAGCCCTGAAGTCTCTGAGGATTATGAGAGATGAGGAAACGCTCTTTAAAAATACTATTAAAGGCCAATATTTGGCATCGGATATAATGGGGGAAAGATTACCTGGATATCGAGAAGAGGAAGGAGTGGATCCTGAATCTACCACAGAAACCTATGCGGCCTTAAAATTTTACATCGATAACTGGCGATGGAAAGATGTGCCTTTTTACGTGAGAACTGCAAAAAGAATGCCTACAAAAGTTACCGAAGTAGTGATACATTTTAAATCGCCTCATCATCATATTTTTAGTGAATCAGGTATTATTGACAAAGACAATAAGTTGATTATACGCATACAGCCAGATGAAGGTATTTTGATAAAATTCGGGGTAAAAGTTCCGGGGCAGGGTTTTAAGGTAGAGCGAGCGAATCTTGAATTTTACTATTCCGGCTTAGCGGAGACAAACGTAATGAGCGCTTATGAACGACTCTTATTGGATGCAATGCAGGGAGATCCGACCTTATATGCGCGGGCAGATGAAGTGGAAGCAGCTTGGGAGTTTGTGGATCCAATTTTAGAATACTGGAAGAACGGAAAAGATGTTAAAACCTATGGCTATTCCTCGGGAGTCTGGGGTCCTCAAAATGCCGACGAGCTTTTTGAAGGTCATTATAGCTGGCGGAATCCGGGGGAAAACCTTGCAGATGACCCTGGTTTCTGTGTAATATGTTAAACTCAAAGAATGGAAGTAAAAATAGCAGATTCAAAAAAGGAAACAGCAAGATTATTTTCAGAATACCTTGGGAATCTTATCGCCAAAAATACTATTTCACATATTGCCTTGTCCGGGGGAAGCACTCCAAAGGAAGTTTTTAAGCAGTTGGCAGAACATTTTAAAAATGAGATAGATTGGTCTAAAGTTCAGTTTTATTGGGGTGATGAACGTTGCGTTCTGCCCGATGATGAGGAAAGCAACTATAAAATGGCCAATGAGTATCTATTTTCAAAAATAGAACTTCCTTTGGGCAACATACATCGAATTAAGGGGGAGAACGAACCAATAGAAGAAGCCAAAAGTTATGCAGATCTTTTAGAAAAAAGTCTTCCTAACGTTGGAAAGCAGCCACAATTTGATCTTGTTATACTTGGTCTGGGAGATGATGGACATACTACTTCTATTTTCCCTAACCAGATACATTTATGGAATTCTGAAGCGTACTGTGAGGTTGCAGAACATCCTTTAACAGGCCAGAAGCGAGTTACCCTTACGGGAGGTATTATTAATAATGCCAAAGAGGTAGCGTTTTTAGTAACAGGTGCTAATAAGGCGGAAAAAGTATTAGAGATAATAGAGAAGAAGGGAAACTATAATACCTATCCTGCTTCTCTTGTTAAACCAAACTCAGGCCGCTTAAACTGGTTTTTGGATGCAGACGCAGCAAAATTTATTGAATGAAGTTGATTTTTAAAATCAACTAAGGTCAAAACAAGTCTTTTTTTAGAAATCATTTATTAAAATGTGGCGATTTCTCCATTTTGACCTCGGTAATGAAGTATTTTGTATCACCCCACCATGAAAATGTAGTATAACGTTCCTCGTAATTCAGTTTAACGTAGGAGCCCTGATATTCTTTAAGCTTTTCAATTACATCTTTCTTTTTACTGGACACGGAAAACTTAAATATTTGCGCACCTGAAATACCCTGGCTTAATTCGCCTTCCCATGTTTTCATAACTACGCCTTTATGACTAATTTTTATTAGCTCTCCAGATCGGACACCTTCGCTGTAGGGCACATAATAGACAAAAGCAAAGAAAGAGACAATAGCCAAAATTATAACGGTAACCCCAATGAATAAAGCTTTTTTCATGTTTACTAATTTAGTTTTTCATCAAAATCATCTTGCTGGGCTCGTTCAAGATATTTATCCGGTAGCGATTTTTTCGCTTTAGCCCCCATTTTTTTAAGCTTTTCTATGCTTGAAATGATATTTCCGCGACCGTCTACCAATTTGTTCATAGCCCCTTTATACTCTATTTTAGCCTCATCCATTTTTTTACCCACTTTGGTTAAATCTGATACAAACCCTTCAAATTTATCATATAATGCACCAGCCTGCCTGGCAATTTCAATAGCATTTCTTTGTTGCTTCTCATTATTCCACATGCTATCAATCGTGCGAAGTGTGGCCAATAAGGTGGAAGGTGTGACAATTACAATATTTTGCTCAAATGCCTTATTATAAATAGAGTTATCATTGTTTATTGCGATTGCAAAAGCAGGTTCTATAGGAACAAACATCAGAACAAAGTCCGGGCTTTCCATTTCATAAAGATCTTCGTATTTTTTTGAAGACAACTGGTCCACATGGTTCTTTATAGAACCTATATGTTCCTTTAAAAACTTTTCCTGAAATTCCTCTTCGGCATTTATATAACGTTCATAGGCCGTAAGTGATACCTTGGAATCCACAACCATTTTTTTACCATCAGGGAGATTAATTATTACGTCGGGCAATACCCTGCTGCCATCTTCCCTGGTGAAACTTTGCTGAACTGAATATTCCCTGTCTTTTTCAAGACCTGATTTTTCAAGAACTCTCTCCAGTACTAATTCCCCCCAATTTCCTTGCATTTTGCTGTCGCCCTTTAAAGCTTTTGTAAGGTTTTCTGCTTCCTGTGTAATTTTTAGATTTTGGCTTTGCAGATTTAACAATTGCTCTTTGAGGGAAGAGTGGATACTAATATTTTCTTTTTGACTCTTCTCAACTTTGTCTTCAAACGTTTTAATTTTTTCCTTTAAGGGATTAAGAATATTTTCAATATTTTCTTTATTCTGTTTGGTGAATTTCTCCGATTTTACATCTAATATTCTATTGGCTAAATTTTCGAATTCTTTAGTAAACTTTTCCTGAAGTTTTTCTACTTCTCCCTTCTGCTCAGTATTTCTTTGCTGCAGATTTTCCATTTCGGCTTCATATCGACTGATCTGAATCCCTAATTGTTCCTTTTGCGATCGTAATTCATTAGTATCTTCAATGCCTAATGCTAACCTTTTCTCCATTTCTATAAGGTTATTCCTTAGCTGTTGCTCGCGTTCTAGAAGGGTGCTGTTACTCGATTTAGTTTTTAGATTTTGGATGTAGTTACCTAAAAAATAACCGACCACCAAAAAAACCAAGGCAAGTATGCTATAAACCAAATAGGTTTCCATAGATTTTTTATTCTGGTAAGTAAAGATAATTGATTAACATTAATTTTCAGTAGTAGATTAACTTACTTATTAATCTTAAATGAACCAGATTCCGGGTTAAAGGTGATGGTGTCTCTGGGAAATAAATCCTCAAAGCTTTTGCTCTCAATAAGTTCACAGGGCGAACCAAAAGTATTAGTAGCCTTATTCATAATAAATATTTTATCACAAAGTTGGATGGCAAGGTCTATTTCGTGGGTAGTGTAAAGAACCACCTTGTTTGTGTCATGGGCAATTCTTTGCAATAATTTTAATATGTGGACTTTATGATAGAGATCCAGATGCGTGGTGGGCTCATCCAAAAGTATTATTTCGGTATCCTGGGCTAATGCCCTGGCTATCATAACCTTTTGCAATTGCCCATCGCTAAGTTCAAAACATTTACTATTTTTTAAACGCTCCAATTCTAAAATTTCAATAGCGTTTAGGATTTTTGATTGATCGTCAGCAGTTAAGGTCCCAATCCAGTTGGTATAAGGATGTCTGCCTAAACTGATAAGTTGTGATACGGTCAGATTTTTTGAGGCAATTGGTTCTGTAAGTACTATACTCACAAGGGTTGCTAGTTCATCTGACCTCAAAGATTCAATGGGCTTATTGTTTATCATTACTGAACCTGATAATTTGGGCTGTACTCGTCCCAAAGTTCGCAATAGTGTAGACTTTCCAATACCGTTTATACCAACAATTGCCCCGAGCTCACCTTTGGTAAGTCCAAAACTAATATGGTCAGCAACATCCGTTTGCTTTTTACCTGAAGTATATCCAATGGCCAACTTCTGAGCTTCTAAAATGATATGTTTATTCTTTGTCGAAATGATTAAGAGGTTTTATATAAGTGATTAAAATATCATTTTCTTCTTTCGTAACAATAGCCATATGACTACAGGGGCGCCTACAACTGAAGTAATAGCGTTTAATGGCAATACATATGAGGATGAGGGCAACTGAGCTATCAAATCACAAAGTAACAGAAGTATAGCCCCGTATACAAGTACTGCGGGCACCAATATTCTATGATCTGTGGTATTAAAAATCTGACGGGTTAAGTGAGGTACTGCAAGTCCTATAAAAGCAATAGGGCCTGCAAAAGCCGTTACAGCACCTGCTAGTAAACCTGTTGCAATAATAATTATGAAACGAGTTTTCTTTATATGTACACCCAGACTACGCGCATAATTTTCCCCCAGCAACAGGGCATTGAGCGATTTAACGGAAATGATACTCAATATAATACCTGCAAGAATAAATACGCTTAGCACAGCCAGCTGTACTCCAGACAAATTCCCCACGCTCCCAAATGCCCAAAAGATATATTGTTGCAATCTTTCGGCATCGGTGAAATAAGAAAGGACGCTAACCAGAGCAGCTGTTATACTGCCAAACATTAAACCAATTATAAGCAATGCCATGGTATCCTTAACTCTTGAAGCTACCGTAATTACAGCCAAAAGAACTAAAAAACTTCCAATACTTGAAGCAATGGCCAGGGAAACATCATTGATGACTTCAAAAATAAACCAATGAGAAAATAGCGTAGATCCCATAATTAAGAGTGCCGCACCCAAGCTTGCGCCT
>CAJQNH010000030.1 GCA_905479615.1 uncultured Eudoraea sp. | reverse complement strand
CCATTTGCAACCCCTTCCTCGCTCGGGTTAAGGAATATCAGTTTCCCTTCTTTATTTTCAGTCATTAAAATCATGCCTTCACTTTCTACTCCACGAAGTGCCCTGGGCGCAAGATTCACCAAAACAGTTACTTGTCTTCCTATGATTTCCTCAGTACTAAAACTTTCGGCAATGCCAGAAACGATTGTCCGGGTATCTATTCCTGTATCTACCTTAAGAACCAAAAGCTTTTTAGTTTTTGGCATTTTTTCGGCTTCCAAGATTGTACCCACACGTAAGTCCATTTTGGTAAAATCTTCGAAATTTATGGTCTCTTTTTGCGGCATAATAGTTTTATTTTCAGATTCGTTGACTTTTTTTGTGGCTTCCAGTTTGTTTAGTTGTGCTTGTATTTCCTCATCTTCTACTTTTCGGAATAGCAATTCAGGTTCACTTATTTGCAAGCCTTTAGGCAGGAGGGCTTCTTTTTTTGTAATATCTGGCCAGGAGAGCTCTGCAAGGTCAGGATTCTGAGAAGTGGTGTTTTCCGAAATAGACAAAATTCTTTTCAATTTGGCCGAGGTAAAGGGCAAAAAAGGTTCAGCCAGAACGGCAAGGGCAGCAGCTATTTGAAGCGCTACATACATTATGGTTTGTACTCTGTCCTTATCCTCCTTGATGACCTTCCATGGTTCTTCATCTGCCAGATATTTATTACCCAGGCGTGCAAGATTCATTAATTCCTGACTGGCTTCACGAAAGCGATAGCGTTCAATAGAGTCTGAAATTTTTCCGGGATATGATTTTAGAGTATCTAAAGTATCTTTATCAATTTGTGTAAATTGATTTGGCCCAGGGACAACTCCATCAAAGTATTTGTTGGTAAGCACCACAACCCTGTTTATGAAATTTCCAAAAATGGCAACCAATTCATTATTGTTTCTTGCCTGAAAATCTTTCCATGTAAAATCATTATCCTTGGTTTCCGGGGCGTTTGCAGTAAGTGTATAGCGCAAAACATCCTGCATATCAGGGAATTCTGCCAAATACTCGTGAAGCCAAACCGCCCAGTTCTTGGAAGTGGATAATTTATTTCCCTCCAGGTTAAGAAATTCATTGGCCGGAACATTTTCTGGTAAAATATAGTCCTTATGTGCTTTGAGCATGCAGGGAAAAATAATACAGTGAAAAACTATATTGTCTTTTCCGATAAAGTGGACCAGTTTGGTGTCTTTTGCCTTCCAGTATAATTCCCAGTCTTTTCCTGTTCTCGCCGCCCATTCTTTGGTAGATGAAATATACCCTATGGGTGCATCAAACCAAACGTATAATACTTTTCCTTCGCCACCTTTAACAGGAACAGGAATTCCCCAGTCCAGGTCGCGTGTTACGGCTCTTGGTTTTAACCCATCATCTATCCATGATTTGCATTGGCCATAAACGTTAGGTTTCCAATCGTTTTTATGACCAACTATGATCCATTCTTTTAAAAAATCTTCATACTGGTCTAAGGGCAGGAACCAATGTTTGGTTTCTTTAAGGGTTGGTACGGCACCCGAAATTGTCGATTTTGGATTTATAAGGTCCGTTGCGTTAAGTGAAGAACCGCAGTTTTCACACTGATCTCCATAAGCCTCTTCGTAACCGCATTTAGGGCAGGTTCCAATGACAAATCGATCTGCAAGAAACTGCTGGGCTTCCTCATCATAAAGTTGTGCTGTTACCTCCTCCAGGAAATCACCTTGTTCGTATAAAGTTTTAAAAAAATCGCTGGCCGTTTCGTGATGTATTTGGGCGGAGGTGCGTGAATAGTTGTCAAATGATATTCCAAAATCTACGAATGATTTTTTTATAATGCCATGGTATTTGTCAATAATCTCTTGGGGTGTAACTCCTTCTTTTTTAGCCTTCATGGGTATGGCCACGCCATGTTCATCACTTCCGCAAACAAAAGCGACATCATTGCCATTTAACCTGAGGTATCTTGCATAGATATCTGCAGGGACGTAGACTCCGGCCAGGTGCCCAATATGGATAGGGCCGTTTGTATAAGGCAAAGCTGCTGTGATTGTATATCTGGCAGGTTTATGCAGGTGTTCCGACATCAAAAATGGATTAAGGCACAAAAATAACTATTATTTCAGACCAAACACCAAGTACCCGGGAAAAAGAAAACCCCCGGAACACCAGATCCTTTTAGAAGGGATTTCCGGTGTCCGGGGGCAATTATGCAAAGTAGGGGTAACCTAAGCTACCATTATCGATTTAGACATTTTTTTGTCCGAAACTTGTATCCTATATATGTATTTGCCTGTAGACAAATGCGAAGGTAAATTTTCCCTTATGTTGATTTCGGTAGAACCTTCCGACACGATCTGATTATAAACAGTTCCAACATTTTGCCCCAGGATATTATATAATTGAATATCAACATGAGCAGTAAAAGGCATTTCTAAATAGATATGCGGTGTGCTTTTTGTGGGATAAAATGGTTTGTGAACAATGGCTTCCAGTAATTCAGGAGTTGGATCTTCTGCAACCGGATCTTCGGGCATTGGTGGTGTTGGCGGTTCATCACTATAAACAATAGGGGGAAACTCTACTCCACTACAATTAAAGCCAAGATCGACCGGCGCA
>CAJQNH010000029.1 GCA_905479615.1 uncultured Eudoraea sp. | reverse complement strand
CTCACCGGTTTTCTCCTGTATCAATTCCATCGAAGGAAAATCGTCTGGCAATTGAGGGGTTTCAATAGAAAGCGAATCCAGGACAAGTTCCCTGCCATTTTCATCTTTGAGTGTTGCGGTAATCTGATGCAGTTTCCCTGGTTTCAGTCCCAGGACTAAAACTTCATGATTTGTTTTTAGGGAATCATCAGGTTTGACAATTTGCTGTGTTATCCCATCATCAATAGTTATTGTAGTACTTACCGGACGATCTGTATTGAAAGTCAGGATTCCTGCCAATGGCGCATTCTTATTGGGATTCGGGACAAGTTGCACATTTGTGGCCACCGGAGGACCCGCGCAGCTTAGAAGGGTCAGAATACCTAAAGCTGCCATAAGGGCAAATCTATTAAGCTTCAAATTACGGAGAATCCGCAAATAATAATATAGGTCATCCTTGACCTGGTTAGTTGCATACATGAATTTCATTGAGTTCTGTTAGGTGTAATTAATACATATTCCTTAAAAACCTGTAGCTACGATTGGCCATAGTTTAACAGATCTTAAAGGAATAAGTATTGTTGGCTTAGCTTATAAAAGATTTTCGCAATTTAAATACAAATCAAGCGAAGCTCATTAAATAATAAAATTATTAAGCCTATTCAAGTTCCTTCTTTATTTCATCTTGTATTGCATGAAACTTTTTACTCAGCTCTTCAGAAATATTAGAGGGTATATCATGCAGTTTCTTTAACTTGAAAGAGAGATAAATGTTGAAAATCCCCATTATGATTAAGCCAATTCCGGCCCATATTACAATAGAAAGACCTCCAATTACAGGATTAAACAGTAATATAAATCCAATTAGTATTCCAATAATACCAATACCCATTAAATTTCCCCAGTCTTTTACCCCATACCTCTTCAAATCTAAAGAGATTCCTATTGCATTCATTGAACGGAATAGAATTACAAATCCAATATAAAGAGGCAGTGTTACCATAGAAATCCCCGGATCTTTCATTAAAGCAATACCTACTGCAAGGGTAATTAACCCCAGAACCAATTTCCATCCCCAGTTATCTATGGTATTCCGATTAACAATTGCGAAAATCGTTTCAATTGCTCCGGATACCACAAAAGATAAACTAAAAATATATGCGGCCCATACCCATGAATACTCTAAATCAGATAATACCCATATAGCCGCCGCTATAAATGCTAATCCTGCAATCAAAAACAAATACCAGTGTTTAATTGCGTGTTTAATCGTTTTAAAAAAATGTGCTCCCATGGTTTGGTTAGTTTAATTGTGCCTACTCTATAAAGTTTTCAGCCTCCCTTTTATTTTATTTGGTTTTTGTACAATCGATTTCTAAACATGTATTCTCTCCCTTATTAAATTTTATATTAGATTTTTTCAAAAGCCTTTCAAACCACCCTATTTCATAAATTCTAAAAAATTATCGAACATTAATAAGGGATACAATATAATAATTTTCTGGTAAAGTATTCAGCTATAGATCTATTAGTCCAAAGCAATTTTTAAGCCTTCTATCAACTGATCAATCTCTTCCATACTGGTATAATGTAAAAAAGAAATTCGTATTACACCCGGCGATCTCTCGATATCCATATCCATAAGAGGACGAACGGCATAGAAATCTCCGGTTCCGAGCATTAATTGATGCCTGGTAAGTGTGGCATAGACCTCTTCCACCGTTTTATTTAAAGGAATTATCGAAACAATGGGAGCTCTTTCTTCTGTGGTAGACGGACCCACTATTCGAATATCATTGCGTGATCTTAAAAAATCCAGTAAATGCCTTAGCAGAGCCTGCTCATGTTCTTGAAATAATCCATTTAATGCCTTATTTCTTTGTGAAGGTATAGCTTCCTCATTAAAATGATGATTATAGATCATATCAAAATAATCCAGAATACCACTGACCGACCCAATCTGTGCATGGTCTGGTCCGGCGGGTGTCAGCATATTTCTGGAAATGCCTTCTTTAAAAAAATGAGATTGGTTTTTCATTTTTCCGATTAATTCTTTCTTTACGTACATCAAGCCCAAATGAGGCCCAAAGGTTTTATACAAGGAGAAAAGATAAATATCAACTTCCAGATCTTTTAAATCCGGAAATCCATGGGGTGCAAGACCTACGCCATCCACAACAGACAGGGCACCATGTTTATGAGCCAGGGTGCTAATTTCCTTAACCGGATTTATATGGCCAATTACATTTGAACAATGGGGAAATGCTACCATTTTTGTACGGTCAGAGAACAATGAACTTAATTCCCCAATACTCAGTAAACCAGTTTGTTTGTTTACATGCCATTCAATAACTTTTATTCCTCTATCAGCTAGTCTTCGCCAGGCTCCGGCATTGGCTTCGTGATCCTGACAAGAGACGATGATTTCATCCCCGTCCTTCCAACTGGGTCGCATGGCATTTGCCAAAACGTAAACATTTTGGGTGGTAGATGGACCGAAATGAATTTCTGAAGCTTCAACATTCAAATAATCAGCCATTCTCTTATACGAAAGGTCCATCAATTCTCCGGCCCTCAATGAAGCAGGATAAGGGTAGTAAGGCTGCACCTTATTTTTCATGTAAAAGTCGGTCAATCGATCAATAAACTGTATACAAGGATAGGATCCTCCGGCATTTTCAAAAAAAGCCCACCCTTTAAGAGAAGGTTCTGAAAAAGCGGGAAATTGTGAGCGTACAAATTGTAAATCAAGTTTCATAACTTTATAGTATACTTAAATTAGTGTTCATGATAAATTTAGCGATAGCTCAATAACGTCCATTCCGATCTCCCCAAAAAGCATATCTCTGATGCTTAACAGGTTTATTAATCATCTGCCTTTTTTTAATGGTTTTTTATTGAATTTGATCATGTTAAGCAGTAGTTGGCGGTTACCTCACCAAGGTAATAAATAATCTATAGAAATATTCAAGTGGTTTAATCTGAAACCGAATTCAAAACGTCACATTGTTCAGCGCAACAGATTTTTCCTAAATAGGAGGTGAGACGTAATGGCAATAAGGAAAAATCATAAAGAGGAGATAACTTAACAACTATCGCTGCATAAAAAAACCGCCACAATCTGTTGTGACGGTTTTATTTTTTAAAGTAAATTAAATTTTTACTCTTTCTGTGTTTAATTAATCAAGTTTAAGATATACCTTACGACTTTAATCTTTTAAATATGAATCGGGTAATAAAAATACCTGTTCCATCACCTTTCCCCGCATCACTTTCAACGCCACTTGTTACGAATGTCAATTCCCATCCTTCATTTATCATGGTATTCACTTTTGACGAAAGTAAGGCATCGTTCGAAGCAACATTTTGAAAATTAATACCGGTCGCACTGTAGAAATTTAGAATTTTAGTTTCATCAAAATTATCCACCTTAGCATCTCCCCGTTTTGATTTATTCTGCTTTTTATCTTCTTCCGTTCTGGATGAAGTATATTCCTTATAATCTTTGTCTTCCTGGGCGGAAATGATCCTCGACCTTCCTAGTCCCATTGGAACTACCGATTCAATACTGGTGACAATTCTGTACTCATAGGCTTGTGCCTTTATTTCCATTATTGAAACAAATAAAAAGGCTACGAATAAAATTTTTTTAAACATTTTGTTGGTTTTTTAGTATTAAACATTGTTTAGATGATCTTTTAACTCTTAATCTTATCAATTATTGCCAAAATTATTAATGAAAATCTATTATTAAGCGATTATCTATATTCAAGCCACAGGTATATTCGCCTAAACTCTTAATCATAGTTTTCCGCGGTATTTTTATGACACTAATCCGAATAGCAGTCGAGATTACCAGACAGTTGATTTTGCAATACTCCAGTACGCCGGCTGGCCCGTTCGCTAAAAACATTCATCAGTCCTGTTTCGATAAGGGACATATTTTATCATAAGAAATAGTGGTTGTGTTTATCATATCATGGTAGTGAATTAACTATAAAAGTATTTAGGTGCTTGAATATGACGAAGAAATTAGACCCTCATATTATTTGCCATGCATAAGTTCAATGAAATCTAGCTCCTTTTGTAAGCTATATAAATCAGGGTCGTGTTTGATATATTCATAATTTGCAAATCCATTAGTAATTGCTTTTTTAAGATTTTTCATTGCCATAGTTTTTTCACCTAATAAGGCATTAAAACAAGCAAGATTATAAATAATAATTATGTCATTAGGGTTTAGTTCTAGTGACTTTTGCATTTCTATTTTTGCTTCTTTTAGATTACCTAATCTTTTCAATGTGAAAGCATAAAATTGGCGCGCACGTGCGTCAGTAGGGTTTCGCTTCAGATATTTGGGGTAAAATATTGCTGCTCGTTGAATAGTATCTTCTAAACCTACTTTATCTTTTAATTTTTCATACGACATCTGCAAATCACCATAAACCGTATGGAAATCACGATTAAGATCTAATGCCTTATTAAAATCAATTACAGCTTCAGAATCTCTGTCCTGTATTCTATAGAGTCGGCCTCTTATCCAATAGGCAAAAAAATTATCAGGGTCAAATGATATCGCCTTTTGAACGGCTATCAATGCTTCGTTTAGTGAATTTTTATTGTAGTAAGCTAACCCAAGAGCACCATACGCTTCCGATGAGTTAGGATCATAGATTAGTGCTTTCAAGGCTGATCCTTCTGCCTTTTCAAGCCATGAGATATTTTTATCATGTGTTTCATATAACATGGCATAAGCTTCACTCATACCAGCATAAGCTG
>CAJQNH010000028.1 GCA_905479615.1 uncultured Eudoraea sp. | reverse complement strand
AATGGATTACAATACGAGCTCATAGCAATAAAATGGATAATCACTTTGTTTAGGAAAATAGACATTTCCCAGTTTTTGATATCCCCGTTGCGCATAAAAATTTTGATTCCTTTTGTTTTGACTAAATGTATCCAATCTTATAGAGATATACCTGTTATCCCGTGCGTAATTTTCAGCAAAATTCATTAACATTCGGGCATAGCCTTTCCCCTGGTATTCAGGCCCCACAGCAAGCCTGTGAATATATATGTTATTTTCGTTTGGTGTTAGCCATTTAATAGGAATATATTCCTCATCTATATGTGTGGTAATAGTTATGCAGCCTATAAGAGTATTTCCAGATTTAAGAACAAATAATTCCTTTCGGGAAATATCTTTTTCAAAAGCTTCCCTCGAAGGGTATTCTTCATTCCATTGAAATATCCCTATTTTTTTCATTTGTTTCGCACAGGCTGTGGTAAGCCTAAGAATTTCCGGTATTTCCAGTATCTTTGCACATCTAATCATGAATAATTTATCAAATAAGTTGTAAATTTAATTCAATAATACCAAACCTCATGAATAACATATTGGTACCCATAGGAACTTCTCCTAATGCTCACGAGACCCTACAATATGCTGTGGACTTTGCAGCGCAATTTTCTTCAAGTGTTTATGTCATGGAAGTATTTTCGGCCAAGTCGGGGGCAGGTGAGTTGAAGAACATATCGGAGAAAGTGGCAGAAAGTAGTAAGAAGCGTGTCAAAGAAGTTATTGAAAAGGTAGATTCCGGAAATGTAGATATTAAGATTGCAACATATAATGGGGATTTAGTAGATGGAATAAAGGAAATTGACAAAGAGCTTGGTATAGATCTTATAATCATTGCCCCCAGGTGTAATGATATTAAAGAGGAATTATATCTGGGACATACTACCGGGAGAATAGTTAAAAGAACAGATATTCCAACATTAATCATTCCAAGAGGTACTATTTTTAAACCTATCAAAAATATTCTAACAGCATTTAAATCTGGAATTTTAACTCAAAGAAGAATCCTTGAGCCATTAAAACTTATAAAGAAAAAATTTAAGTCAAAAATAAATTTACTTCTCGTAAAGACTCCTGGTTATTCAGATGAAGATCTCAAAATAAATACTTCTCTTATGGATTTGTGCTCGCAATTAACAGTTACGGAGCACGCTACAACCTATTTAGGAGTTTTAGAACATTTTCAATCCTCAAACCCGGACTTACTTTGCGTATTTAGAAGGAAACGCGGTTTTTTTAAAAATTTGTGGGAGAAAAATGCAGTTCTTAAATCTGAGTTTTCGGTACGCATTCCTGTTCTTGTTTTAAGTGTTAAGAAGGGTTAGAGAAGATAAAATATATTCGGAGGAATTTTGAAACTTATTCAAAAAGTAGTTCCTTTGACCTTCCCTAAAATATGGGGGATTAGCTCAGCTGGCTAGAGCGCTTGCATGGCATGCAAGAGGTCACCGGTTCGACTCCGGTATTCTCCACAAAAACCCTCCTTCAAATACTGTAAGAGGGTTTTTATATTTTAGTATTTAGGGCTTTTTAATAGCAAGGAGATCGCAGATAAATAACCACAGAAATTTAAATTAATATGATGGATTTAACAGGTAAAGTAGCTTATATCACAGGCGGTTCAAAAGGCATTGGACTTGGAGTAGCGAAGAAATTACTGGATGCGGGCACTAAAGTTGCCATAAGTGGCAGAAGTAAGTCAAGTTTAGATGCAGCTGTAGAGCTATTAGGATCTGGACCTAATGTGTTGGCCCTTGTGAGTGATGTTACAAAACTTGAAAATGAGCATAGTGCAGTAGCGCAAATTATACAGAAATGGGAAAAGCTTGATGTTGTTCTGGCCAATGCAGGTGTTGGACACTTTGCACCGGTTGATGAATTATCCGAAAACGATTGGCATCAAATGATTGATACAAACCTTACCGGAGTATTTCATACTTTAAAGGCATCCGTAGATGCTCTAAAAAACTCTAAAGGGTATTATATAACTCTTGCAAGTTTAGCGGGGACCAATTTTTTCGCAACAGCGGCGGGTTATAATGCCACAAAGTTTGGTGTTGTTGGTTTTACCCAGGCGGCGATGTTGGATCTCCGTAAATACGATATTAAAGTTTCTACCATAATGCCCGGGTCTGTAGCTACACATTTCAATAATAACGAACCTACCCAAAAAGATGCCTGGAAAATACAACCGGAGGATATAGGAGAGCTGGTTATTGATCTGTTAAAAATGCATCCGAGAACCCTTCCCAGTAAGATCGAAGTGAGACCCAGCAGGCCGGATAAAAAATAGTGATTAGTCTTCTTTAGCGATAAATGGGACTTCTGGATTTGCAATTTCCTGAATTAGTTTAACCAACTGTTCCCGAAACAGGTCAAGGGTATCTTTAGTAATATTGAAATCCTTATTTGAAGTATTCCTGCTATTTTTTGTGGAAAAATAGAATGGTCCGGAACTCAAATTTTTGAAGGAAATAATTCCAGCATTTATTTTTTCAATGGGATTGATAATTTGATACATGAACGAATAACAAAGCAACTGAAATGCTTTACTACGATCGTAATTTTCAATGATTTCATCCCATAAAACTACTTCTACATTAGAATTAAGAACACTTCCGGTTTTATAATCAAGTATCCTAAGGATGCCGTCTTTTTGATCAACTCTGTCTAATGTTCCTTTTATTGTAACAGGAGTGTCTATCCCTGGAACATCAATTTTGACTGAAAGTTGACTTTCCAGTGCTATTATTTTTATGTTGTGATTTTTAATGTCTTGAATTTCCTTTAAAATGAAGCTATTTATATATGCTGCAATGACATTGAAGGCAATGAGATTTTTACCTCTTGAAATATCCTCTTCTGCATAAATTTTCAAAAGTTCATTTTTAACAACAGCTCTAATTTTTTGTTTTTGTTCCTTTAATTTTCCTTCAGTCAGAAAAGAACCCCGGAATGGATCATACAGAATTTCCATTGCCTTATGCAAAATAGTCCCAAAGGTGTTTGAAGCAATCGTTTCCTCTACTTCAAGAGTTTCCTCCAATTTTAAAATCTTTTGTTTGTAAAAATTAATAGGATTTTTAATATAGTTTGTGAGCGAAGAGGGAGAAAGACCTTTTTTTAAGACGTCACTTATTTTATTCATTATATCCCTGTCCTTTTCAATAGAGACAGGAGAATTAACTATTGAGTTTATCTTAGGAACCGCAATTTTAGACACTATATTTTCTAAGTGATTTTCATCAGTAAGTAATTGTGAAATAAACCTGCTTTTTTCACCTCCCTCAATGACATCAGCTTCAGTGTTATAAATAAGATAGATGTTTTTAGCTCGTTGTAACAATCTGTAAAAATGATAAGTATAGACGGCATCTTTCTCTTTATAAGCAGGCAAACCAAATTCTCTCTTAATATCGAAAGGAATAAATGAGTTATTAGTCTTTCCTGCCGGGAGGATGCCTTCATTTACAGATGTAATTATGACAGTTTCAAAATCGAGGTTTCTACTTTCCAACATCCCCATGATTTGTAATCCCTCTAGGGGTTCGCCTCTAAAGTTTACTTTTTCAGCGGATATAAGTTCCTTGAATATACTTTGTAAAGCCCTTAGATCGTTTAAAAATGGATATTTTAGAGAAAGCAATTTTAACTCATTAAACAGGGTATAAAAGTTATATAAATACTCTAGTTCTAAATTGTTTTCCACTAATTGAAATTTCACTTTTAGGAGCTCAATAATTGCAATAACCTTCTCGAGAAAAAGCAAAGGGTCTACATTTTCATCTGAAAACAGGAGCGTTAATCCTTCATTAGAGTCAGGAAACAATGATTCTAATTTTGAAGGGGTTATATAAATCCAATTACGCTTGTTAATTTCTGTTTTTATCCGTGCAACTATATTAAGATCATCCGTCGAAAGTATTTTCTGAACATAAGGATGAGCCAGGAAAGATACCAGGGACTTATAAAACCAACCGCGTGAATCTAATTGAATATAAAGGTCGAAGAGCCGGGTAAACATCCCGGCAATGGGTGTTTTATCTAAGGGATACCCCATGGTGATATTTACCTTATTTATTTCAGCCGGAAGAGAATTTAATATGGGGTTAAGTAGCGTTTCATCTCCCAATATAACAGCCGTGCCCTTAATTTGTTTCGGATCCTTTTTATTTAGATTTGAAATCAAATTCCCAACGTACTTTGCCTGGGATATTTTTTTAGGTACTCCGGTAATTTGGATATTTTTTGTGGTGCAATAATGCTCACTTAATCCTTTTAATGGTTGGTCTTTAAAATAGCTCCATTCCTTTTGGTATTGTCGAATAAAAAACCCGGCATCATGAATTTTATCTTCCAGAAAATAGGTGTCAATATCCCAAAAGATATCGGCTTTACCTTCTTTTAAGAATTCTTGAATAATAAAGGCCTCAGCTTTGTTCAAAGCATTGAATCCAACAAAAATGTGCTTTTTATTTTTTGTTTGATTAATGTAATCAGTTAGTTTATTACATGCTTCTTTATAAACCAAGCCCTGATGGCCCAATCCATTTTCTAAAAGATTTTTATTAAACGTAGTGTGTAATTCTTCAAGGTTATTCCAAAAGCCGAGATAATCTTCTATTAATTTTGTTTTATTGGGCTTCAGATGCCATTGGTTCATTTCCTGTACAACCGATAAGTATGAAAAAAGCTTATCCGGTGGCACCAGATACCTGTCAATTTCGGTGAAATCCTGCAATAAAATTTGACCCCATTTCGAAAAGGAATAAAAGCTTTCCTTTTCTTCACTACCCATTTTTATATAGGCATTATATAGTTCAAATAATTGTTGTGTATTGGTGGCATATGCAAGTCCTGAAATGACTTCAACAAATGATTCAATGCTATAGATTTCCGGAGCAAAAATGGTTTTGCTAACAATTTTGGTGATGTTATTTTTAAGAAAGGTTCCTGCACGTTTGCCAGGAAGTATAAAAATAAGATTATCAAAAGAATCATTCTTTTCCCATAATTCTTTCGCAATCTGATTTAAAAAACTTTGCATTTTTAAAAATAAAAAAAGCCCCGCACTTGCGGAGCTTTTTTCTAATATATTAGGTTTCTATACCCTTAATTTCGAGGAATCAAATTAACTTCAACCCTACGATTCGTTTTCCTACCGGAAGCCGTACCGTTGTCTGCTAATGGTTTGGACTCACCATAACCTGTAGCTTCTAATCTGTTGGAAGCAACCCCGTTTTCAATTAAGTAGTTCATAACTGAATAGGCTCTTTCTTCAGAAAGCTTTTGGTTTAATGTTTCACTACCAGTACTATCGGTATGCCCGTCTATAGTAAACCTGGCCCAAGAATATTCATTTAAGATAGCTACAATATTATTTAATACTTCTGCAGAGCGATCTTTTATTGATGCTTTACCAGTATCAAATAAAATAGTCTTAGCATAATCGTTTAATGTTTTACGAACAGCTTCAGTAACTTCAGGACAACCTTGGTTTGCAACAGTCCCTACTAGGTCTGGACATAGATCATCTTTGTCAAATACACCATCACCGTCTCTGTCTGGCCATGGGCATCCATTATTTTCAGCAGGACCTGCTTCGTTAGGACACTGGTCATCTTTATCAGCAATACCATCGCCATCAGCATCAGGACAACCTGATAGAGCAGCTAAGCCTGCTTCATTTGGACAAGCATCATCTATATCAGCAATACCATCACCGTCAGAATCAGGACAACCATTAAGTTCTTTAGGACCAGCTTCATTTGGACATCTATCTTTGCTGTCTTCAATACCATCACCGTCAGTATCAGGACAACCATTAAATTCCACTAAACCTGGTACTTCTGGACAAGCATCATCTTTGTCATAAATTCCGTCTTTGTCTGTATCAGAACCACCAAATCTTACCGAAATACCTGCCATGTGCTGGAAGTGCGGGGTTAAGTAATCCTCAAAGGAGTGCTTATACTGCGTTTGAATGGTTAAACCAATATTATCGTTAAACCAAATATTAGCACCAATTCCTCCGTTAAGAGTACCGGCTCCAATATCCGCAACCCAGGTATAACCACCTCCAATTTCAACGAAGGGATCAATAGTGGTGTTTTCTATAAAGTTGTATTTTATAGTTCCATCTATTCCATAATAAGAGAAGTCGTCAACTCTAGTGTCGCCAAATTTCCTAATTCGGTTTAAAGAACCTCTAGCGCCAATGGAGATGCCATTACCAATATGGCGTGTAATTCCAACATAAGAAATGGACGGCAAGATGTTCCAATGATCATTGGCATTGAAGAATTCATTTCCGAATCCTCCTACTTTACCTACTGGATAAAAGTCAACTGCGTTAACTCCAAAACCAATTTGCCAAGGATTATCTTCACTCTGTGCCTGTATGCTGTTAAACCCTATTATTAAAAGGCCAACGAGCAATAATCTACTAAGCTGTTTCATGTTCAAAATTTTAAGTTTAAGTGTTTATTTAGGTGCAAATGTAAGTTGTTAAGAATTATTAACAAAATCAATTTCCTATTTTTTTTAATGCTTTTTCACGTTAAAACCAGGATTCAAATAATTTTTAACACTTTACCTACCTTTATAAAAGCATTGATGGCCTTGTCTAAATGCTCAATTTCGTGAGCGGCAGACAATTGCACCCGTATTCTCGCCTTATCCTTGGGAACTACCGGATAAAAGAAGCCAATAACATAAATACCATTATCGAGTAACATTTCTGCCATTCTTTGTGATAATTTTGCATCATAGAGCATTACGGGCACTATTGCTGATTCCCCATCAATAATATCAAACCCTGCTTTTTGCATGGCTTTTTTAAAGTATTTTGTGTTTTTTTCCAGTTTATCTCTCAAGGAGGTATCCGATTCAAGCATTTCAAATACTTTAATAGAAGCTCCAACGATTGCCGGGGCAAGTGAATTTGAAAATAAATATGGCCGGGATCTTTGCCTTAACATATCAATAATCTCTTTTTTACCGGTTGTATAACCGCCCATTGCGCCACCTAAAGCTTTACCAAGTGTTCCGGTAATAATGTCTATCCTGTTCATTACCCCTTTTTCCTCTAACGTACCTCTACCTGTTTCCCCTATAAATCCGGTTGCATGGCATTCATCTATCATTACCATGGCATCATATTTTTCTGCCAGATCACAAATCTTATCTAAGGGTGCCAATAATCCATCCATAGAGAATACGCCGTCTGTAACAATTATTTTAAATCGGGCCTTATCTTTATTCGCCTGAATTAATTTAGTCTCCAGATCAGCCATATCACTATTGGCGTACCTATATCTCTTGGCCTTACATAACCTAACACCGTCAATAATAGACGCATGATTTAGGGCATCTGATATAATTGCGTCTTCTGCTGATAAAAGCGGTTCAAATACACCACCATTGGCATCAAAAGCTGCGGCATATAGTATGGTGTCTTCTGTACCATAGAATTTAGCAATTCTATCTTCCAGTTCCTTATGAATATCCTGGGTACCACAAATAAAACGTACTGAAGACATTCCAAAGCCATGGGTATCAAGGGTCTCTTTAGCGGCCTTTATTACTTCGGGATGAGCAGATAAACCTAAATAATTGTTTGCGCAAAAATTAATAACTTCTTGTCCGCCTGAAACTCTGATTACCGCACCTTGAGCAGAAGTAATTATGCGCTCTTCTTTATAAAGCCCTGCTTCTTTTATGTCACTAAGTTCTTCCCTTAAATATTCTTTGATTTTTCCGTACATAACTAGTTAATGAATTCTGGAGTAATTTTTTTATCAATATAGACTATTATTTTATTTTCAACAATATATCCCATGGTCTTCAGGGCATCGGCATAGGTGCATAATTGTTCATAATATTTTTGAGCTTTTTTCCCGGTTTTATAATCAATTATTGTTACCCTGTGATTATTAAAAACCATACGATCTGGTCGTAAAATTAGAGCATTTTCCGTTATAATTTCACTTTCATTCTTAATACTATTTTCTGAGGTGAAGAATGATTTTAATTTAGGGTGCCAAATGATTTGCTGCACTTTTTCCTTTAGCTGAGCCCCTTCTTCAACTTTAAGATCTCCTTTTCTGATCATGTATGCAATTGCGGGGTCAATATCGTTCTCGGTTTTAATAAGTCCCATAGTATAGTGGATTATATTACCTTTTTTAATAGCCTCTTCTCTTTTGCTGTCCCAAAGACTGCCAGACTGAGTAATAATATTGAAATTGGCAGTATTTTTTTGAGTACATATAAATGGAATATGCGGTTGTGCTTTAGGGAGCGCAATTTCTTGCTTCTTTGATTCAGCTGATCCAAAGGAATATCTGGTTTTGTTTGGATCCCAAATTCCTTGACTAATTAAAAAATGAATAAATAATCCTGAGTAGTTATCCAATTTAAATTCATTCTTGGCATTAAGAAGCATTTCTGTTATTATAACGAGCCTGTCCACTGCTCGCGTAAGTGCTACATATAGAATGTTAAATGCATCCAGCTCCAGTTTGTGCTGTTCTTCTTCATAAATTGTTTTGGCTGCTTCGCCATAATGTAACACCTCTGATTTCTTATTTATTAGTACTTCTTTAAATTCTCCAAAATCCTCAGCAGGCAACCACAATTTTGGTTCTAATTCGTCATAAATCTTAGTGTTTGCAAATGGGTAAATAACAATTGGAAATTCTAATCCCTTTGCTTTGTGTATCGTCATTATCTGTACTGCATTTAAATTTTCTGGAGCTACAATACTGAGCCTCTCCTTATTCTTTTCCCAATGGTCTAAAAATGAATCAATACTGGCATCGTCCTTTTGTTCAGAATCAATGACCTCATCCATAAAAAAAGTAAGGTAGGCATCTGAATGCTCAACTAACTTGAATTGGTTTATTGCGTATTCCAGGCCATCACTTAAGGAGTTATATTTTATTTTGTCAATATTAAAGTCGTAAGCTTCATTTAGCGCAGAAAGCAAATTGTTTAAATGTTTATAGATAAACTCATGTTTGTTTTCTCTGTTTGTTGAAAGAAAATATAATATTTCATAGCAAATTTCTGAATCCTCGGGTGCGTTAATATGCTTTAATAAATTGACTAAAAAATTGACTTTGGGATTATTCTTAAGCAAGAGTGTCTCAGAAGAAATTATTGGAATATTTTGTTCTATAAGAAAATCGGCTAAAATAATACCATGCTTTCGTTTTCTTGTGAGAATGCAGATATCAGCATAATTGTAATTGTCCGCGCATGCGTCTTTGATTGATCTCAAGACCTCATTGCAATACTCTAAGTCCTTATTCTCCTTAGGCATTTTAATAAAATTCAAATCTACATATCCACCTGTTTTTTTATTAAAATCTTGTTTATTTCCATCGGTAAAAAGTAAATTATATTGCGGACTGGCAAGGAATGGGCTGGTAACGGTAAAAAAGGTATTATTAAATTTTATGACTTCCTCCCGGCTTCGGTAATTTTTTTCTAGTGAGCTAATATGCGGTTCTACAACAAAAGGATTTGTTTCTTTGTTAATCAGGTTCAAAAATTGTTCGGCCCGTCCACCACGCCACCTATATATTGCTTGTTTAACATCTCCAACCAACAATAGAGTTCCCATATTTCCTTGCTCATCCTGACTTTCTAGGGCATTACTTATTAATGGAACGAGATTCTCCCATTGCATTTGTGAAGTATCCTGAAATTCATCAATAAAGTAATGACGATATTTTTCGCCCAATCGTTCATAAATGTATGGAGCGGGTTGGTTCCGTATTTCATCTGATATAATCTTATTAAATGAGGATATTGGAATCTGATCCCGTTCAGACTCAATAGTTTTAATTTCCTGGTGTATTGCATTTAAAACAGTTAACGGCACAATATTTAAATAGGAATTTCTTAAAAAAGCCCTATGATATATCCCTTTTTTAATTTCTAAAAAATATTTTTGAAGGGCGAATACCAATTCAGGATTGGGAGCTTGAAATCCTGATTTAAAAATTTTACCTTCCTGTAAATTATTTTCTAATTGGTTGTTGTAAAGCTTAGCAGGATTAAATTCAGAATCACAAATTTTAGTAAAATGGTTGGGAAGCGTTTTTCTTGGAAATACTTCCAAACCAATACCGGATTGGGATATTGTTTCTAAAGCCTGCTTTGCAAGGTCATTAACTTCATCCTCTATAAGGGTGATTTTTTTATGAATTAATTCTTTCAGGACTAAAAAATCCTGAGGGCTTTTGTTTTTTAGAAGGTCAAGATGATAAGATTGATTTTCCTCAAATAACAATTTACCCATTTTTGTAAGGTCATATGCTATATCCCAGCTTTTGTCGTCCTTAATTTTTTCCAAAGCAAAGTCGATCAGAACTTTTGTAAGCACCTTATCCGTTCCGGCTTTATTTATTAAACGGTCAATTCCTTCCTCTAATAATAGGTCTGTATTTAATACAACTTCAAAATTCTGTGGAATTTTAAGGTCTTTAGCAAAGGTTCTAATAAGTCGGTGTGTAAATTTATCGATGGTCGAAATATCAAAAAAAGCATAATTATGCAGGATTTGCTTTAAAGTGATTTTGGCTCTTTTTTGCAAATGATCATCTTCAATATTTAAATCCTTTGCTAATAATTGAAATAAGTCGGAAGGGTTAACAGGGTTTTTAGGATGACCAAATTCGAATAGACTATTTAGAATGCGACTTTTCATCTCATTAGCAGCCTTATTGGTAAAAGTGATAGCTAGGATTTGATTAAAAACAATCGAATTTTCTGTCGAAAGTGCAATTTTTAGATATTCCTGCACCAGCTTAAAGGTTTTCCCTGATCCGGCGGAAGCATTGTAGATATTAAACGAGCTGCTCTGCACTAATTTTTTATTGCAAATTACGTAATCTTAAAGAGTTCTTAACAAATAATTAGGCCAATATATATGTTAAATAGAGTAACTTTGAGTGACTCTAATTATTAACTTAAAACGTTTAGAAATGGCATTTGAATTACCAAAACTACCATATGCA
>CAJQNH010000027.1 GCA_905479615.1 uncultured Eudoraea sp. | reverse complement strand
TGGCCAGCTTAGTTCTAACGATGGAATCTTTCACCCATTCTACAAACTGACGATATTCGCTGTTAGTTATTTCCGTATCATCCATGTAGAATGATCTTACGGTTACAGTTTTGGTTGGGGCGTTAAGAACCTTCCCTACATCTTCCTCACTTTTACCCATGATAAATGATCCTCTTGGGATCAGCTCCATTCCATAAGGTTTTTCCGGATACCACTTTTTACCCTGGACTCCGACTAGTTCTCCTTTTGTCTTAGACCCACAACTAGTGAGTAAAAAAACAAACGCTATAGATAATAACAATAGCTTCTTCATACTTTAGGTTAAATTTCGATTAAGACTATAAACAGTATTCACAATTATTATTCTCTAAAACTGTATTTTGAATAATTTATTGTATAACACTGTCTATCCTTTAAAATAATTTATTGTTAGTTAAAACCTTTCTTGTAGGCCTTAAACCACCTTTCAGGAATATTTTGGTTACATGCGTCTAAATAGTCCTGTTCAGTGCATGGTAATAACGCAGGTGAATTTATTTTATTATGTGAAGATAAAATTGATGGTATCTCTACCCACCATCTTTCGGTAAGCAAACTTTTATAAAAAATTAATTGTTCGGTTTCTGTAGGTACATTAAACTTGTTAAAATCTTTGCTTTTAGCACTCGGCAACTCTTTGATTCTATAATTATATCCTTCTATAAAATACCATATAATCTGTGAAATTAATTGAAAGGATTGTACCGTATTCTCGCTTTCGTATATTCCAAATATGGCAACATTATCACTCATACCGGCATATCTCGCTATTGCACATATTTCTCTTCCATTAAAGCCGTTTGGTGAAAAATTCTTAGACCCATCTATCTCGCCGGCTTTTATAGCTCTGGCATCCAGGCTTACAATATGTGCGTTTCTCAATACGGGTTCTGCCAGGGAAATGTCGGAGGTTATTTCTCCAAGTCTGTATGCATCAAAAAACAGGCGGTCCATCAGATCTATTTCTTCCTGGGCATTAAAATAGCTTTGATAACCAATATTTGAAAAGTTGAAAAGATTGTTGGGCTTATCTGTAATTATTTTACTCATATAGGAATGCGAAGAAATAAGTTCTTCATCCGCCCCGAAATCAAACCTGCTGTCTATTGACACCAGATTTACCATATCCTTAATTTTATCAAATGCCCTATAAGAAGGATACGTAATATCCTGAGTGGCCCCAATAATAATCGGAATCACATTTTCTTCAAGTAATTCGGCTACAATTTCTTTTACAACAAAATAAGTGTCCTTGGCCGATTCTCCCTCTTCTATATCCCCCAGGTCAACAAAGACTGAATTCCAATTACCCATCATTAGCTTGTAAAGCTGAATTCTGATCTCAGTCGTATCTAATCGCTCCGTTTTCTTTTCAAATGCATTTCTAGATTCCAGAACTCCAATTAAGGCAAAAGAAGCATTGGCTAAGACAGGAAATCCTTTTTTCTCCGTATGCTTATGAATATTCCTGCCAAGAGACTGTGGTGGTAATAGTTCACAGTGGGCAAGGGCCATTTCATCAACAGGAAGTAAAAAATCAAACGCCATATTAATACGCTATTCTTAAGTTTTTTTAGTCTTCTTTTTGGGTTTTTTCTTTTCGAGTAATGCTTGTGCATCTTCTAAGGAGATATTGGCTGCATCTACTTCTTTGGCAAGTTCAACCTTCGTCTTGCCCTTTATAATTGTGTGCCTTCCCCATCGTGCCTTTTCAATACGGATGCCTTCATCAGACCATTCCTTGATAAGCTTCTCTATTTCTTTTTGTTTTTTAGCTTCTATTAACTCAATAATGTCAGCTTCCGTGAGATTATCAAAATCATACTTTTTATTCACATTAATAAACATCCCGTCCCATTTGATAAAAGGTCCAAAACGACCCTTACCCTTGGTAACATCCTTATTTTCGTATACTGTAATAGGAGCATCTGCTTTTTGCTTTTCGCGAATTAATTCTATTGCCCTTTCCAGATCAACATCAAAAGCACTTTCCCCTTTTTCCAGAGAGACAAATTTTTTGCCGAATCTAACATAAGGTCCAAATCTGCCAACATTGGCCTCTACTTCTTCTCCTTCAAATACACCCAATTTTCTGGGAAGTTGGAAAAGCTCCATTGCTTCCTCATAAGTAATGGTATTAAGGGATTGTTCCGGGAGTAAACTAGCAAATAATGGTTTGTCCTCATCCTCAACGGTGCCAATTTGAACCATAGGGCCAAATCGTCCCAAACGAACAGCAACTTGTCTTCCCGATTTAGGGTCTTTACCCAGGACACGTTCTCCGCTTGCACGTTCTGCGTTTTCTTCAACATCCAGTACTTTGGGGTGAAAGTCCTTATAAAAGTCTTTCATTACCTTTTTCCAATCTTCCTGACCTTCTGCAATTTCGTCTAAATCTTTCTCAACTTTGGCAGTAAAGTTATAATCCAAAATATGCGCGAAATGATTTACCAAAAAATCATTGACAATCATCCCTATATCTGTGGGTACCAATTTACCTTTATCTGAACCAATTACTTCTGTAAGCGATTTTTCCTCAACTTTATCCGATTTCAAAATCAATTGCGAATACTTTCGTTCTTCACCTTCAATACTTCCTTTTTCAACATAACCTCTGTTTTGAATAGTGGAGATTGTTGGGGCATAAGTTGAGGGTCTTCCAATACCCAGCTCCTCCAGTTTCTTTACCAAGGTAGCCTCTGTATATCTATAAGGCGGTCTTGTAAACCGTTCTGTTGCCGTTATATAATTATAGAATAACTGATCGCCTGTTTTCATTGCCGGAAGCAAACCTTCCTGCTCTTCAGCCAAATCCTCTTCGTCCTTTCCCTCAAGGTAAACTTTTAAAAATCCATCAAACTTTATGACTTCTCCATTCGCAGTAAATTCTTCCTGATAAGAATCCGATTTGATTTTTACATTTGTACGTTCTAATTGTGCATCGCTCATTTGTGAGGCAAGTGTACGTTTCCAAATCAATTCATATAACTTAGACTGATCTCTTTCCAGTGAAGGAGATTGCAAATTCATATCCGTGGGCCGTATCGCCTCATGTGCTTCCTGAGCTCCTTTAGATTTGCCCTTATAATTTCTGACTTTACTGTACTTTTCACCATAATTCTGAATAATGGTGTCTTTAGCAGCCCCTATTGCCTCCCCTGATAAATTTACGCTGTCTGTCCTCATGTAAGTAATCAGACCAGCTTCATATAAACGCTGGGCAACCTGCATAGTTCTGGCTACTGAGAAATATAATTTACGGGATGCCTCCTGTTG